>NZ_JAEX01000002.1:300000-532123 GCF_000519125.1 Desulfocurvus vexinensis DSM 17965 | reverse complement strand
CTGACCTCTGCCTCGTCCTTGGGTGAGCGCTTCTTGAGCCCCTCGGCACCGCCAGCAAGGAATTGATCCCGCCAGCGGGTCAGGGCGGCGGCGGTCACGCCAAGTTCACGGCTCAAAATCTCGATGTCCTCACCACGCAGTAGCCTGAGCACAGCCTCGGTCTTGTGCTTGGCCCAGAACCTCTTGGGCGGCTTGCGTGCCTCATCCCCGGTTCCGGTCGGCCTATGGCCTCCCTCCACCGGGGAGGAGGCTCCTCTGCCCCTCATTCCATCCTTCGTCATCGAACACCTCCTGGGGATCTCTTACTCCCAATTCGGTGTCCAAGAAAACCGTACACCGCCCCAAGAGCGAAATCCGCGAGCGCGAGCGCACCGAGAAGGAATCCCTGCGCCTGCGCAACCTGCTCAAGAACGTCACCGACTCCATGCCCTCGCTGCTCATGGTGGTGGACAACGAAGGCCGCGTGACGCAGTGGAACCATCAGGCCGAGCGCGAGGCCGGGCGCAGCGCGGCCCAGGCCCTGGGCCTGCCCCTGGCCGAGGCCGCCCCGGAGCTGGCCTCGCAGGTGGAGAACGTGCGTCTGGCCATCGCCACGCGCCTGCCCCGTGAGACCCTCAAGGTGCCCGTGCGCCGCAACGCCCAGACCCGCTTCAAGGACATCACCGTCTACCCCCTGCTGGAGGCCGACGAGGTCGAGGGCGCCGTCATCCGCGTGGACGACGTGACCGAGCGCGTGCGCATCGAGGAGATGATGGTCCAGACCGAGAAGATGCTCTCGGTGGGCGGGCTGGCGGCGGGCATGGCCCACGAGATCAACAACCCCCTGGGCGGCATCCTCCAGGCCGTGCAGAACATGGAGCGCCGCCTCTCGCCGGGCATGCCCGCCAACGACCGCGCCGCCGAGGCCGTGGGCACCACGGTGCAGACCGTGCGCGCCTATCTGGCCGAGCGCAACATCCTGCGCATGATCGAGGGCATCCGCGACTCGGGCGTGCGCGCCGCGCGCATCGTGCAGAACATGCTCAACTTCAGCCGCAAGAGCGAGTCGCAGATGGCCCCGCAGGACCTCAACTCCCTGCTGGACGACACGGTGGAGCTGGCCTCGAGCGACTACGACCTCAAGAAGCAGTACGACTTCCGCAAGATCCGTATCATCCGCGAATACCAGGCCGACCTGCCGCCCACGCCCTGCACGCGCACCGAGGTCGAGCAGGTCATCTTGAACCTGCTCAAGAACTCGGCCCAGGCCATGGCCCTGTCGCCCGTGCCGGGCCGCGCCCCGGCCATCACCCTGCGCACCGGGGTGCGCGACCAGCACGCCTTCATCGAGGTGCGCGACAACGGCCCGGGCATGGACGAGGCCACGCGCAAGCGCGTGTTCGAGCCCTTCTTCACCACCAAGGACCCCGGCATCGGCACCGGGCTCGGGCTGTCGGTGTCCTACTTCATCATCACCAACAACCACGGCGGCGAATTCAGCGTGGAGTCCACGCCGGGCATGGGCACGGTCTTCACCATCCTGCTGCCCCTGCACTAGCGCCCCGCCCTGCCCCGAACGCGACACGGCCCGCCCCGAACGCGACACGGCCCGCCCCGGAAACTCCGGGGCGGGCCGTGTCGCGTCGTGGCGCGCGGGGCGCCCTAGTTTTCGTAGTAGGACCGCAGCAGCTGGCTGCGCACGGGGTGGCGCAGCTTGCGCAGGGCCTTGGCCTCGATCTGGCGGATGCGCTCGCGGGTGACGTTGAAGAGCTTGCCGACCTCTTCCAGGGTGTGGTCGCTCTTCTCGCCGATGCCGAACCGCTTGCGCAGCACCTGCTCCTCGCGCGGGGTCAGGTCGGCCAGGACCTTGGCGATCTGCTCGCCGAGCTTGGTGTTGACGACCTCCTCGGCGGGCGCGGTGGCCTTCTTGTCCTCGATGAAATCGCCCAGGGACGAATCCTCCTCATCGCCGATGGGCGTCTCCAGCGAGATGGGCTCCTTGGCGATCTTGAGCACCTTCTTGACCTTCTCCAGCGGGTAGTCCATGCGCTCGGCGATCTCTTCGGGCGTTGGGTCGCGCCCGAGCTCCTGCACCAGGTAGCGCGAGGTGCGGATGAGCTTGTTGATGGTCTCGATCATGTGCACGGGGATGCGGATGGTCCGCGCCTGGTCGGCGATGGCCCGGGTGATGGCCTGGCGGATCCACCAGGTGGCGTAGGTGGAGAACTTGTAGCCACGCTGGTACTCGAACTTGTCCACGGCCTTCATGAGCCCGATGTTGCCCTCCTGGATCAGGTCCAGGAACTGCAAGCCGCGGTTGGTGTACTTCTTGGCGATGGAGACCACCAGGCGCAGGTTGGCGCGGATGAGCTCCTGCTTGGCGCGGGCGGCGGTGAGGTTGCCGTGGCGGATGCGCCAGAGCACCTCCTCCATGTCGCCCACCTGGTGGCAGCACTTCTCCTCCAGGCGCACGAGGATTTCCATCTTGCCGGAGATCATCTCCTTGAAGCTGAACAGCTCCTCCACCGTCAGGCCCAGCAGGTCGGCGGCCTTGACGGGGTTCATCTCGCGGCTGTCGAGCTGGCGGAAGATGTCCTGGATCTCGGCCTGGGGCCGCCCGGTGGACAGCAGGTAGGCCGACAGGTCGCGCTGGCAGTTGTGCATCTGGCGCACATAGTCGCCCACGGTCTCGATGATCTGGTCGATGAGCGTCTTTTCCAGCTTGATGTCGCGCAGCCGCGAGACGATGTCCTCCTTGAACTTGAGGATGTCCTTCTGCAGGCCGTAGACGCGGCGGTCCAGGGTGGCGCACTGCTCGAACTTCTCGTAGACCTTGCGGCGGCGGGCGTAGATCTGGCGCACCTCGTCCAGCAGGAAGATGACCCGCTGGCGCTGGTTCATCTCGTCCTCGCTGGGATCGTCCTCCTCGATGGTCTTGACCACGTCCTTGAGCTTGACCTTGCCGTCGCGCAGGTCCTTGCCCACGCGGGACAGCTCCTCGATGGCCACGGGGACTTCCACCAGGGCGTAGAGCACTTCCATCTCCCCGGCCTCGATCTTCTTGGCGATGACCACCTCGCCCTCGCGGTCGAGCAGCGACACGGCGCCCATCTCGCGCAGGTACATGCGCACCGGGTCGGTGCTGCGCGAGGAATAGTCGGCGGCGTCCTCGCTGTCGGTCAGCTCCAGTTCGCCTGCGGGCTCGTCCTCGGAGTCGTCGCGCACCAGTTCGAGCTGCTTGCCTTCCTTCTCGGTATCCACGATGGCGATGTTCATCGAGTCGAAGATCTCGATGATCTCTTCCATCTGCTCGGGCTTGTTTATGTCCGAAGGCAGGGCCTTGTTGACCTCGTCGAAGGTCAGAAAGCCCTTTTTCTTGCCCTCGGCGATGAGGATCTTGATTTGCTGGACTTCCTTAATGTTGCTCATTGAGCCTCCCTAGAATCTCCTGCTGGCGCCGAAGCAGACGCTCCACCTCGGCTGTGTCGCCTTCCACCTGGGCCTTGCGCAGGGCCTCGAACGTGGCCTGCTTGTCGTCACGCAGGGTCTCGCGTTCGAGATAATCGCAAATTTCCGTCCATTCCCGCTCGGAGTCTTCCCCGCTGCGCGTGTTGCCTTCCAGGCATTCGACCCAGTAGCGCTTCTCCGCCGGGGTCAGAATATGCATCACGTCGAGACCGGGGTTGGCCTCCATCTTCTCCCACAGGCACAAGGCGAACTCGGACACGAGCACACGGCCCATGCCCTTGTCGCGCAACCGGGCCACATAGTGCGGATTGCAGACCGCAAAACGGACCAGCTGGCGGTCCAGCTTGTTCCCCTTGTCGCCCGCGCGCGGCGCCGGCGCCACTGGCGCGGCCGCCCGGGCCCGGCCCTCCGAGGCCAGGCGCGCGCGAAATTCGTCTTCCTTGAACCCCAGGCGCTGGGCGATGCGCGTGATCAGCGGCGAGCGCCACTGGGGCTCGTCGAGCTGACCCAGGAATCCGTCGGCCCATTGCACCAGCTCGCGCGTGGACTGGCCGCCCACCACGCGCAGGCAGAAGTCCAGCCCCTCGGGGGCCTCGTCCAGCAGCGCCCGGAAGGCTTCGGCGCCCTTGGCCTGGAGCAGGCTGTCCACGTCTTCGCCATCGGGCAGCACCACCACCCGGCAGGTCATGCCCCGGGCCAGGACCATTTCCGCCGAGCGCAGGGCGGCCTTGCGCCCGGCCCCGTCGCCGTCGAACACCAGGGCCAGGTTCGAGCAGAACCCCGCCAGGCGGCGCACCTGGTTCTCGGTCAGCGCGGTGCCCAACACCCCGCAGGCGTTGGTGAAACCGAACTGGTGCAGCGAGAGCACGTCGGTGTACCCCTCGGTGAGCAGCGCCTGCTTGTGGTGGGCGATGCTGCGACGGGCCTGATAGAGGCCGTATAGATTATCGCCCTTGATGTAAATGGGCGATTCGCTGGAATTCAGGTACTTGGGATCGTCGCCGGTCAGGGTGCGCGCCCCGAAGGCCACCACCTGCCCGGCCAGGTTGTGGATGGGAAACATCAGCCGCCCCCGGAAGCGGTCGTAGACGTTGCCCTTGTCGTTTTGCACCAAGAGCCCGGCCACCACCCCGTCGCGCGGGTCGTGGCGGTGGCCCTGGAGGTACTTCTCCAGGGCGTGCCAGTCGTCCGGGCTGTAGCCCAGGGCGAAGGCGCGCACGGTCTCCTCGCTCAGCCCGCGCCGGGCGATGTAGTCCCGGGCCACGCCCCCGCCCGGGGCGCCCAGGTTGCGCACGTAGAACTCGGCGGCCAGCTTGTGCAGGGCGATGCTCGTGCTGCGCTCGCGCCTGCGGCGGTCCTGCGCGGGGTCGGGCCGGGCGTCGCCCAGCTCCACCCCGGCCTGCTCGGCCAGTTGCTGCAAGGCCTCGCGGAAATCCAGGCCGTTTATTTCCCTGTAGAAATCGATGACATCTCCCGAGGCGCGGCAGCCGAAACAGTAGTAGTAGCCCAGCTGCGGGTTGACCGAGAACGAGGGCTTGGTTTCCTGGTGGAACGGGCAGGGCCCGGTCCAGCGGCCCGACACGGGGCGCAGGTCCACGTAGCGCCGGACCATCTCCACGATGTCCAGGCGCTCCTTTATGGCCGCGATGGCTCCTGTGTCGTGCTTGCCCATGGACCCGCCTGCGTCATTTCAGTTCCACAATGGTCATGCCGTCGCCGCCCCGGTCCTCGGGGGCCAGGGTGAAATGCTCCACCGCCGGGAAGGCGCGCAGGATGCGGTGGACCTCCTTGCGTAGCGCCCCGGTGCCCCGGCCATGGACGATCTCCACCTCGGAGAGCCCCGAGAGCACGGCGCCGTCCAGAAAGCGGCAGACCTGGCCTTCGGCCTCCTCGGCGCGCACGCCGCGCAGGTCCAGGGCCCCGGCGCCGCTGGCGGCAGGCACGGCCACGGCCCGCGGGCCCGGCGCGGCGGCGGCGGGCTGGGCCTCGGGGGCGAGGTCCGCCGGGCGGGCCCAGACGCTGACCCCGCCCAGGTCCAGCTTCACCTGCTGCCTGCGCTCGTCCAGGGCGGCGGCGGTGCCGGTCTTGCCCAGGCCCAGGTGGCGGTAGCGCCCGCCCACGGCCACGGCGTCGAATTCCAGGGGCCCGGGGGCGCCCTCGGGGGCCTCGGGCTCCCCGCCGCCCGCCTCGCGGCGCAGGTCCGCCAGCTCTTTCATGGCCTGCTTGCGCCCGAGCTTGTCCTCGCGCCAGGCGCGCATGATCTCGCGCGAGCGGGTCTGGATGTCCTCCAGCAGGCGGCGGCGCTCGGCGTCGAAACGCTCCTGGAGCTTGGCCCGGCGCTCGCGCAGCCTGCCCTGCTCGGCGCGCAGCGCGTCCAGCTCCCCCTCGCGCTCCACGGCCAGGGCGTTAAGCCGCTCCAGCACCGCCGAGGTGTCCGAGCCGTCCAGCAGCATGTACTGCTGGGCGCGGGCCAGAAGGTGCTCGGGCAGGCCGTGCTCGCGGGCCACGTCCAGGGCCTGGCTGGCGCCGACCTGGTCGTAGGCCAGGTGGTACAGGGGCCGCTTGGTCTTGGGGTCAAAGAGCACCGAGGCCGCGCGCACCCGCTCGCGCGAGAGCGCATAGGCCTTGAGGGCCGGAAAATGGGTGGCCACGGCCAGCCAGGAGCCCTTGTCCAGGAAGCCGTCCACCACGGCCTGGGCCAGGGCGGCGCCCTGGCTGGGGTCCGTTCCCGCGCCGAATTCATCCATAATCACCAGGGAGGCATCGTCAATGGCCTCCCAGGCTGCGGAAAGATGGCGGATCTGCGCCGTGAAGGTGGACAGGGAGTCCTCAATGCTCTGCTCGTCGCCCAAGAGCACGAAGAGCTTGCCCCAGGCAGGCAGGGAGCTGCCCTCGCGGGCGCACACGGGCAGCGCCGCCAGGGCCATGGCCGCGCCCAGGCCCAGGGTCTTGAGGGCCACGGTCTTGCCGCCCGCGTTGCCGCCGCTCACGACCAGCGCGCGCTGGCCGGGCTCGAGCAGGATGTCCACGGGCACGGCGCCGGAACCGGCGGCGGCCAGCAGCGGATGGCGCGCGCCGAGCAGGCGCAGGGGCGCCCCGGGGGCGACCTCGGCGGGCCGGGCGTCGAAGCGCGCGGCAAAGGCCGCCTTGGCCCCCAGCACGTCGGCATCGACCACGAAGTCGTAGGCCGCGCCCAGGGCCTCGCGCTCCTGGCGCAGCAGGCCGGAGAGCAGCCGCAGCACCTCGCGTTCGGCCTCGCGCTCCTCCTGCTTGTACTGTTGCAGCTCGTTGTTGAGCTCCACCAGGAACATGGGCTCGAAGTAGCAGGTCTCGCCGGTCTGGGAATAGTCGTGGATGATGCCGGGCAGCTTGTTCTTGAAGCTGGTCTTGAAGGGCAGCACGTAGCGGTCGGAGGAGATGGTGACGAACTCCTCCTGGAGATACTGCGAGAGCACCTCGCGCTCGATGAAGGACTTGACGCGCACGGTGCAGCGCTGGTGGATGGCGCGGATCTCCGAGCGCACCTGGAAGAGCTGCGGCGAGGCCTCGTCGCGCAGGTTGCCGTCGGGGCCCAGGCAGCGGCGCAGGCCCGACCAGAGCATGGCTGGCCAGGGGCCCTGGGCGGCCTCGGCCAGCAGCGGATGGCGCACGGCGGCCTCGGCCAGGGCCTCGCGCACCTCGCGGGCGGCGTCGAGCATCTGGAACACGGCCCACAGGGCGTCCAGGTCCAGTATTTCGGTGGGGCGGGCCAGGGCGTCCAGCAGCCCGTCCAGGGACGGGAAGGGCCGCAGGGCAAAGCCCGTCTCCCCCGCCCAGGACAGCCACTGGCGCAGGCGCTCGGCCTCGCGGGCCAGCAGCGCAGGGTCGGCCAGGGGTGCGATGGCCAGGCAGCGCGCGGCCCCGGCCTCGGACACGGCCCCCTCCGCCAGCAGGCGCAGGACCTTGGGAAACTCCAGCAGGTGCAGGGAACGGGCTTGCATGGGCCAGCGGTCCTAGGCGCCCAGGCGGGCGCGCACCAGGGCGGCCAGGGCCTTGCCGTCCACGCGGCCCTTGTGCGAGGCCGTGATGGCGCCCATGACGCGGCCCATGTCCCCCAGGCCCGTGGCGCCCAGGTCGGCGACCACGGCGTCCACCAGGGCGGCGGTCTCCTCGGGGGTCAGGGGCTCGGGCAGGTAGGTGCGCAGGACCTCCAGCTCGGCCTGCTCGCGGTCGGCCAGGTCGTGGCGGGCGGCGGCGCGGAACTGCTCGATGGATTCCTTGCGCTGCTTGACCTGGCGCATGACGGCGTCCAGCACCTCTGCGTCCCCGGGCTCGCGGCCCAGGTCCACCTGCATATTCTTCAGGGCGGTCTTGAGCATGCGCAGCACGGCGACCTCGGTTTCCCGCCGGGCCTTGTACGCGCTGAGGTAGTCGGTCTCGATCTTCTTCAGGAGTGTCGGCATGGCGGAATCCTCGAGGCTGACCGGGGGCGCCCCCCGGAGCCGGGCAAAAAAATGCGGCGCGGAACGGTGGTCGTCCCGCGCTGCACCTCTATTGTTGGCCATGGGCGGCCCGAAGGCCGGCGCCCGTCAGGACGCTTAACCCACGCTCATCTTGCGCATCTTCTTGAGGAGCCGTTTGCGGGCGGCGGCGCGCTTCTTCTTGCGCTGCACGCTGGGCTTCTCGTAATGCTGACGCTTCTTCAGCTCCGACAGGATGCCGGACTTCTCGACCTGCTTCTTGAACCGACGCAGGGCGATGTCGAAGATCTCGTTGTCTTCCAGGAGCACTCCGGGCAAAGTAAATCACCTCCCTTGTCTCCGCTCGGGCGTGCGCGAGGCCGCCAAGCGGTGAAGACGGACTATTTACCCCGCCTTTTCCCCCAGGGCAAGAAAAAAATCTGCATTCTTCCCGCGCCAGGGCATGGCCGCCCTGCCGCGCACGTCCTGGCACGGGAGCGCCACGCCAGCGGCCCCGGGGCGCCCCAGGGCCGCTGGCGGCAGGGGCGAACGGCACAGGAGCGTGCAAATCGGGCCACGTCGCCCCGGCGCCTTGCCTGCTCCCGCCTCCAGGCCGCGCCGCCCGGGCGCCCTGCCCTGCGGCCCGGACGACAGGAGCCCGGCCTCACGCGAAGGCCGGGCTCCCGGAAGCATCAAATGTCCGCAGGGCTCAGTGGCTGTCGTGCCCGGGCTTGGGGCTGACAATGGTCTCGATGTAGGATTTCGTCAGCACGAAACCCACGGCGAGGCCCAGAATCCCCAGGACGGCGTACAGCACGCCGAAGAACACCGCGTGGTCGGGCATCCACCAGGGCAGATCCCAGGGCAGCGGGCTGTGCAGAGTTTCTCCGTGAATCATGGCATCCTCCCCAGGGTCTTACTTGACGGCGTCTTTGAGGAGCTTGCCGGGGCGGAACTTGACAACCTTGGTGGCGGGAATCTTGATCTTGGCGCCGGTGCGCGGGTTGCGGCCGGTGCGGGCCTTGCGCTCCTCGACGACGAAGGTGCCGAAGCCGGTGAGGGTCAGCTTGCCGTCCTTGACCAGGGTGGCCTCGACGGTCTCCAGGAAGGCGTTCAGGGCACGCTCGGCATTGGCCTTGGTGATGTTCGCCTTCTCCGCGATTTTTACGACCAGATCAGCCTTAGTCATCAGTCCTTTCCTCCTCTCAAGTTGGAAACAAACTCCCCAAGAAATACGCTTCGACTATCACATGCCCGCACCTTGCGACCGGCAGGGGCCAAGTGGCTCACGTCTCCCGCTGCGGCGGGGAGCGGCGCCGTGTCGCGCGCCATCCCGAGCCAAGCAGCCTTTCCGTCGCCTTAAAGCAAAGCCGCAACCATGTCCAGCGTTGCACTCAAAAAACCCGGGCGGTTCCCGGGGCGGGCGCCGCCCGCTGCGGACCCGGTGAACACGCCGCATTGAACATTGGCAGCGAAGAACGCTTTCTGTCAAGCCACAAAATGGCTTTTCATCAGTGTTGACAAGGCCTGGAACTGCTTCGGGGCCAATTCCTCGGGCCGGGAGCGCAGGCTGTGGCCCTGGCTTTCGAGGTAGGTCCTGGCCTCCTCGTTCATGCATGATTTCAGGATGTTGCCGAGCTGTTTGCGCCGCTTCTGGAAACAGGCGTGCAAGAGCCCGGACAAGGCCCGGGGGTCGAAATCGCCCCCCTCGGGCAGGGGCGAGAAAACAAGCACCGCCGAGTCCACCTTGGGCCGGGGGATGAACGCCCCGGGCCCCACGGTGAAGACCACACGCGGCGCCACGAAGCTCTGGACCCAGGCCGACAGCCCGCCGTAGTCCGCCCCGCCGGGGCGCGCCGCCAGCCGGTCGCCCACTTCCTTTTGCACCATGAACACCGCCCGGGCCAGGCCCCGGCAGCGCGAGAACAGCTCCCACATCAGCGGCGAGGCCACGTTGTAGGGCAGGTTGCCGATGATCTTCCACCCGCCCGGCGGCTCCAGGCGCTCCCAGCGCACGGCCAGGGCGTCGGCGGCCAGGGGCAGCACCCCGGGGCACTTGCCGCGCAGCTCCAGGGCCAGGGCCAGGTCGCGCTCCACGGCGGCGTAGAGCCCCGGCCCGGCCTGGGCGATGAGCGTGGACAACGCCCCGTGCCCCGGGCCGATCTCCAGCACCCGGTCGCCGGGCTCGATGCCCAGGGCGGCCACGATGCGCGCGCACACGCCCTTGTCGTGCAGGAAATGCTGCCCGAAGCGCTTCTTGGCGAAGCGCCCATAGCGTGGCGGCGCGGCGGCGCGGCTCACCGGGCCCCTCGCAGGCGGATTGCAGGAAATGCTTTCACATCAAATCCTTAAAGAAACACTTGAAAAAGTCTAGACTCTGTCGTGCCCTGCCGGGCCCGGATTTCGGGCTCCTTGGGCCGGGGCCGCTCCCTTGGGCCGGGGCCTTGGGCCGGGGCCGCTCGCTTGGGCCGGGGCCTTGGGCCGGGGCCGCTCGCTTGGGCCGGGGCCGGGGCCGCTCGCTTGGGCCGGGGGGTGTCCCCTGCTCTGGCGCCCGGGCTCCGACAGGCCGCGTCGCAGGCGCCCGCGCGCGGTCAGCTCAGGCGGGTGCGCTTGCGCAGCAGGCGCAGGGCGCGGCGCCTGCGGTAGCGGATCACCGCGTCGCGCGCCAGGTAGTAGGTCAACACCGCGGCCGGGACGCCCATGACGCAACCCGCGATGAGCATGACCTTGAAGCTGGCCAGCAGATCCTTGCCGAAATCCATGAATTCCGTGACATTGAATGTCTTGAGCATGGCCCCGAACTGGTCCAGTTCCAGGGGTGGCACGTCCCAGGGCACGATGGCCCGGCCCACGACGAACAGGAAATAGTAGAACGGCACCCAGTTGAACGGGTTGGAGATCCAGGTGCCCATGAAACCCACCACGGGGTTGCCGCGCAGCGGCAGGCACAGGGCGATGGTCAACGCCGTCTGGAGCGGCACGATGGGCAGAAAGCCCGCGAAAATGCCCACGGCCAGCCCCATGGCCACGGAATGCGGGGTGGCGTTGATGCGCATCACGCGCAGATACTGGTATCTGGACCAGCGCCGCAGGCGCTGCCAGCTGGTGCGGTTCTTCTTCAGCATCGGCTCACTTTCGGGGTCCGAGCCCCGGAACTATCCGAGAACATCGAAACGCGCGAACTGCATCACCAGCCCCGCCCGGCCCTGGGTGGCCGAGCGCAGCTCGGTGGAGAACCCGAACAGCTGACGCAGCGGCGCCAGGGCCTGCACGACCTTGTGCCCGCTGCGGTCGAACATGTTGTCGATCTTGGCGCCCTTGGAGCCCAGCAGGCCAATGACATCGCCGACGAAATCGTCCGGCACGCCGACCTCCACGGTCATGATCGGCTCCAGCAGCACGGACTGGGCGGCCTCCAGGGCGGCCTTGACCGCCGCCGCCGCCGCCATGCGGTAGCCCACGGGGCTCGACTTGCCGTCGGCCCGGGCCATCCGCGTCACGCTCACGCGCACGTCGGCCACCGGGTAGCCCTTGAGCACGCCGGATTGCAGGCTGTCCTCCACCCCGTCGGCCACGGCCTGGACCCAGTCCGCCGGCCAGGAGGCGGTGTCGAAGGCGAAGACCACGTCGCGGCCTGCGTCGCGCGGGCGCGGCTCCACCGCCACGGCCACGAAGCCGTAATGCGGCACCTCGCCCAGCTCGCGGTCGAATTCGCCCTCGCCCTGCCCCGCGCTGCGCACGGTCTCGCGGAAAACCACCTGCGGCCTGCCCGCGCGCGGGTCCACCCCGTATTCGCGGCGGATGCGCTCGAGCACGACCTCCAGATGCAGCTCGCCCATGCCCGACAGCAGCAGCTGGTCCGTGCCCTCGTCGCGGCGCATCTCCAGGGTCGGGTCCTCCATGAGCATCTTGTGCAGCACTTCCTCCAGCCTGTCGGCCTCGGCGGCGTTGCGCGGCTCCAGGGCCAGGGAGATCACGGGCCGGTAGTCGTCGATGCGCTCCAGCACGATCTGGCGGTCCTGCGCGCACAGGGTGTCGCCCGTGCGCGAAAATTTCATGCCCGCCGCAGCCACGATCTCGCCCGCGAAGGCGTGATCGACCTTCTCCTTGTGCCCGGCGTGCAGGCGGAACAGGCGCGCCACGCGCTCCTCCTGCCCCTGGGTCACGTTGTACACCGTCTGCCCGGCCTCGACCATGCCCGAATACACGCGCAGCAGCACGACCTTGCGCCCGGTGTCCATGCTGACCTTGAAGGCCAGGGCCGCCAGCGGGCCCCGGGGGTCGGGCGGCAGGGTCACGCGCTGGCCGGAGGCGGGGTCCAGCCCCTCCTGCCCGGGCACGTCCGCCGGGCTGGGCAGATAGGCGCATACGCCGTCCAGCAGCGGCTGCACGCCGATGTTGCGCAGGGCCGAGCCCGCGAACACCGGCACCAGGGCCAGGCGCAGAGTGGCCCGGCGCACGGCCTCGCGGATGGCGCCTGCGGCGATGTCGCCGCCGCCCAGGTAGACTTCCAGGAACGCCTCGTCGGCCTCGGCCAGAGTCTCGAGCATCCGCTCGCGCCAGGGGGCGGCCAGGGCCTCGTCCTCGGCGTCCAGGGCCTCGGCGCGGACTTCGGCGCCCTGGGTCTGGGGGTCGAAATGCAGGCGGCGCATGGCCACCAGGTCGATGACGCCCGCAAACTCCTGCCCGGAGCCCACGGGCACCGTGAGCGGCAGGGGCACGGCGCCCAGGCGCTCGCGCATGGCGTCGAGCACGGCGGCAAAGTCCGCCCCCGGGCGGTCCATCTTGTTCACGAAGGCCAGCTTGGGCACATGGAACTTCACCGACTGGCGCCACACGGTCTCGGACTGCGGCTCCACCCCGCCCACGGCGCAGAACACGCCCACCGCCCCGTCGAGCACGCGCAGGGAGCGCTCCACCTCGATGGTGAAGTCCACGTGTCCGGGGGTGTCGATGAGGTTGATGGTCGCCCCGTTCCACTGGCAGGTGGTGCAGGCCGAGCCGATGGTGATGCCGCGCTCCTGCTCCTCGGGCATGAAATCCATGGTCGCGGTGCCGTCGTGGACCTCGCCCATGCGGTGGATGCGTCCGGAGTAGTACAGGATGCGCTCGGTCAGCGTGGTCTTGCCCGCGTCGATGTGGGCGATGATGCCGATATTGCGCAAGGAATGCAGGAAATCCTTGGGGATGGCCACCTTCTTGGACATGCTTGGCTCCCTGGGCTGCGCCGGGTTGCTGTGATGCTGCCGCAGCCCGGGCTACCGGGAGCAGTCCGACAAGGCCAGGCTCTGGCCGTGGAACAGCCACGCGTCCAGCCCGGGCCAGGCCCAGCAGCCCTCCTGCCCGGGGGCCAGGGCCAGGGGCGTGGCCTCCAGGGCCTGGGGCAGCGCGTCTTCGGGCACATAGAGCACCGGGTAGCCGCCCGCCAGCAGGGCCCGCAGGCCGCCGGGCCTGCGCCGCCCGCCCGGGGGCAGCCCGGGGATGGCCGTGCGCGCGCCGTAGACGTCCACCGTGGCGCAGGCGTGGACCCAGGCCAGGGTCGGCCAGTCCCAGTTGCAGCCGGGCCCGGCCAGCACGCCTACCCGCTCCACGGCGAAGGGCCGCCACAGGCGCAGGGGCGGGGCGGCGTAGCCCGCAGCCGTGCGCAAGCCGTCCAGGGCCTGGCCCTGGCCGAGGAACAGCGCCACTGCCGAGCCGCCGTTGACCAGGAAGGTCATGAACTGGCGCGCCTGGGCCTCGTCCAGGTGGAAGACCGTCTCCAGGCCTGCCAGTTCCAGGGCGGCCAGCACGTCGTCGGCGGCGGGCGGCCCGGCGTGCACGCGCACGGCGCACAGGTTGGGCACCCCGGACAGCAGCATGGGCACGGCGGCGGCCACGGCCTGCGGGGCCGAGGCGCAGGAGTCGTCCAGGAAGAGCACCGCGCAGTCCCGGGGCGCGACGCGCAGGCGCGAGGCGAAGCCCTGGCGATGGATCACGCCGTGCTCGCCCAGGGGGTCGGCCATGGGCCCCGCCAGGGCGTGGACCTGGGCGATGGTCTTCTTGATCCAGGCGCGGCGCGTGCCGTCCAGAGCCGCATAGGCCCGGGCGAACGCCTCGTCGGGCACCGCGAGTTCCTCGGCCCACCGCGGGAAATATCCTTGGCTCATGCCCTGCCCTCCCCGTGCCGGGCGCCCGGCAGGCCGGGCGCCAAGAAAAAAACGGCCCTTTGAGGGCCGTTTTCCAGGTGCATCACCCTACAGCCACTCGAACCACTGCTTCCAGCTGCCCTGTTCGCGTTCGCGTTCCTTGTCGGACGCGCCCTGCTGGTGGCGCAGGTAGGCCACCTTGGCCCGCTGCTCGGCGTAGGCCACCACCTCGGGCAGGTCGGCGTAATTGTCGGCCACGTGGCGGTAGCGGGTCCAGGCGGCGCCGTAGCGCTCGAGGTTCCAGTAGAAGTCGGCCACGAAGATCTCGTGCTCGGCGTGCTTGCGGCGGCACTCGACGATGTAGTCCCGGGCCTGGGGCGCGTACTTGCCGTCGGGGTACTCCTCGACCACGCGCCGGAAATATTCGATGGCCGAGTCGATGCGGTCCATGGGCCGGTCGATGGCCGTGGCGCTCTTGTAGTTGGCCATGCCGATCTGGAAGAGCACGTACTCGATCATCTCGTGGCGCGGGTGCCGCGCCTCGAACTCCACGTAGGCGTCGGAAGCGGGGATATACTGCTCGGCCAGGAAGTAGGCGTCGCCCAGGCCGATCTCGGCCCGGGCCGTATAGGGGCTGAAGGGATAGCGGTCCTTGAGGCGCTGGAAGTACTCCGCGGCCTGCATGTAGTCCTTGTCCTGCATGGCCTCCGCCCCGGCTTCGTACAGCTCCTGCGCCGTGTCCTCGGGGGGGGGCAGCAGGAAGTAGTCGATGTAGCCGCAGCCGGAAAGGCCAAGGAGCATCACCATCACGGCCAGGAGGCGAGGGATTCTGTTCATGTGTACCGTTGCGCGGTGTTGCCCGTCCGGGCGGGATGCCCGGTCCACGGACGCGCCCAGGCGCTGTGGGCGAAGCTCATCCGAAAGGTTCGTACCCAACCAGTGGCCTTGCGGTCAAGCCCGGAAAAAAACCGCCCCCGGCCACGGGCAACCCTTTGCCGCCACATGAAAAAAGGGCGGCCCGGCTGGCGCCGGTGCCGCCCGGGAAAACAGAACCGGAGCCGACCTACAGCTTGGAACTGAGCATTTCCTTGATGCTGCTCTTGGACACGGCGCCCGTGACCTGCTCCACGACCTCGCCGTTCTTGTAGAGAATGAGGGTCGGGATGGCGCGGATGCCGTACTTGCTGGGGGTGGCCTGGTTCTCGTCCACGTTCATCTTGGCGACCTTGACCTGCCCGGCGAACTCGGTGGCCAGCTCGTCCACGACCGGGCCCATGGCCCTGCAGGGGCCGCACCACGGAGCCCAGAAATCCACCAGCACGGGCAGATCGCACTGCAACACTTCGGACTCGAAATTGCCGTCGGAAACCTGCAAAGCCATATCGTACTCCTTTGTCGTTCTTACCGGTTCCACCGTCCGCCGGAAGCGGCAGCAAAAAAATTCGCCCCCTGCAAAGCTCCCGGGGCCCGCCCGCAAAACCTTGCCTGAGTCTCTCAACCCTAAGGGCGCCCCGTCCGGGTGTCAAGAGTCCAATCGCCACCGGCCCGGGCCTGGCCAGGCGCCCCTTGCAGGTAGTCCCAGGGGATGCTCCGGCCCCGGGGCACGGCCTCCAGGTCCAGCCCGTGGCGGTATCCGGCCTTGAAGAGATACTCCCCGGCCAGGGCGATCATGGCCGCGTTGTCGGTGCACAGCGCCAGGGACGGCAGCACGATGTCCAGCCCGCGCTCGCGGGCCAGGGCGGTCATGGCCGCGCGGACCATGCCGTTGGCCGCCACGCCCCCCGCGACCACCAGGGAGCGCACCCCCGGGCTGGCGTCCAGGGCACGGGCGGTCTTGATGCGTAGCGTGTCGGCCACGGCCAGGTTGTACGAGGCGCAGGCCCGGGCCAGGGGCTCCAGGGCGCCCCGGGCGCGTAGCGCCGCCACCAAAGCGTCCAGGTCGTCCACCAGGGCCGGGGCGCGCAGGTCCGGGTTGGCCGCCACGTGGTTGACCATGGCCGTCTTCAGGCCCGAGAAGCTGAAGTCCAGGTTGTCGTTGGCCACGTAGGGCCGGGGGAAGAGCGCCGGGTCCGCCTCGGCCAGCTGGCCGAGCACGTCGATGAACCGCCCGCCGGGGTACGGCAGGTTCAGGGTCTTGGCGGCCTTGTCGAAGGCCTCGCCCGCCGCGTCGTCCAGGGTCCGGCCCAGGGTGGTGAAGGCCACGGGGTTGTCCATGCGGTAGGTCTGGGTGTGCCCGCCGGAAACGAGCAGCCCCAGGGCCGGGAAGGCCATGGGCCGCTCCAGGGCCGGGGCCAGCAGGTGGGCCCAGAGGTGGTTCACGCCCACCAGGGCCGCGCCCGTGGCCAGCACGAGGCCCTTGGCCAGGCTCATGCCCACCAGCAGGCTGCCCAGCAGCCCCGGGCCGCGCGCCACGCACACGGCGTCCAGCTCGCCCAAGGCCACGCCCGTGTCGGCCACAAGGCCGTCCAGCAGCGGCCCCAGGGCGCGCAGGTGCTCGCGCGAGGCCAGCTCGGGCACTACCCCGCCGAACACCGCGTGGGCCCCGACCTGGGTGGCGATGCGCTGGGCCAGCAGCTGGCCGTCGCGCACCAGGGCCAGGGCCGTTTCGTCGCAGGAGGTCTCAACGCCCAGGCACAGTGTCACACCCACCCCGCAGCATGATCTCGCGCACCGCGCGCACGTCTTCGAGCGAGCCCACGAACAGCGGCACCCGCTGGTGCAGCTCGGTGGGCGTGTATTCCATGATGCGGTTGACCCCGTCGGTGGCCATGCCGCCCGCCTGCTCCACGATGAAGGCCATGGGCGCGGCCTCGCAGGTCAGGCGCAGCTTGCCCGAGTAGGAGCCGTCCTCGCCGCGCCGGGCGGGATACATGAAGATGCCGCCGTAGAGCAGGTTGCGGTGGAAGTCGGCCACCAGCGAGCCGATGTAGCGCGAGGAATAGGGCTTGCCGCGGGCGTTTTTCGCATTGCGGAAGTGGGTGACGGCGCTTTGGGTCGCCGTGTCCCAGGAGTTCCAGTACGACTCGTTGACCGAATAGATGCGCCCGCTTTCGGGAATCTTCATGTCCGGGTGCGAGAGCAGGAATTCGCCCACGCTGGGGTCCAGGGTGAAGCCGTGGACGCCGTTGCCCGTGGTGTAGACCATCATGGTCGAGGAGCCGTAGATGAAATACCCGGCGGCCACCTGCTTGTCGCAGCGCTGGAGCACCTCGGCCAGGGAGGGCGCCCCGGGGCTCTTGTGCAGCGGACGGCGATAAATGGAAAAGATGGTGCCGATGCTCACGTTGACATCGATGTTCGACGAGCCGTCCAGGGGGTCGAAAATCAGGATGTAGTCGCCGTGGGGCAGGTCGCCGGAAACCTGGATCAGGTCGCCGTTCTCCTCGGAGGCCATGGCGCACAGCACGCCCGAGCGGCGCAGGCGGTGGATGAGCACGTTGTTGGCGAACTCGTCGAGCTTGCGCACCTTCTCGCCCTGGACGTTGGTTTCGCCGGTGAAGCCGAGCACGTCCACCAGCCCGGCCTTGGTCACCTCGCGCGAGATGAGCTTGGCCGAAAGGATCAGCTCGTTGAGCAGCAGGGTGAACCGGCCCGTGGCCATGGGGGATTTCTTCTGGTGCTGCAGCAGATGCTCGGTGACCGTGACCTGGCGCATGCGTGACCTCCGTTGGCGATGCGACGCGTTGCGCACCGCGCGCAACGGCTTGTCATAAACCAGCGCCGGGCGGCAGTAAAGCCGACGTGGCAATCCGCCCCCCTGGGGCGTGAAAAAAGAAGGAAAGAGCGGACGCGGCGGGCCGCCCCGGCAGGACGGCCCGGCTAAGCGGGCTAGAACAGCCCGAAGAAGGAGAACCCGGAGGACTCCTCGTCCTCCACCGCCGCGGTGGCGTAGACCAGCTTGAGGTCGCCCAGGAAGCGGCACAGCCAGATGTATTCCCGTCCATCGGCGGTGAAGCGGCCATGGCTCTCGTCGGCGAGGATCTCGGCCCAGGGCTGGGCGCGCACGGCCTGGGTGGCGGCGTCGTCCGCTCCGGCCCAGAGGGTCTGCTCGGCGGTGACCACCACCAGCGCCCCGGGCTCGGGGCTGAATTCCAGGAGGTTGCGGATGTCGAAATGGACCATGATGGCGCCCACCAGCTCGTTGCCCCGGAACATGCCCGTGGCCATGTAGACCTCCGGGCCCAGGGGCGTCATGTCCACATGGGCGCGCAGCCTGCGGTCGGCCAGGGCCTCGCCGTGGGCCAGCAGCGGTGCGAAATTCAGGGGCTTGAGGGCTGTCTCGGGGCGCTGCATGACGATTTCGCCATCCAGGGTCGCCACCACCAGCCCGCTCATCCAGGGATAGTCGGCGAACAAGGTCTGGACCCAAGCGTCCCCGGGGAAGGCATCCTGGCGGTTGAGGGCGATGGCCAGGGTGTGGGCGGGTTTGTCCACCGGGGCGAACAGCTCGGCGAGCTTGGCCTCGCTGGAGGTCCAGTCCCGGGCCTCGTAGTCGATGCTGGGGTCGGTGTTGAGGTAGCCCTTGTAGTACTTGTGGGTCGTCGTCTTGGTGGCCGACCAGGTCTTGTCCAGGGTCTCGCAGCCCGGAAGCAGGCCCAGGGCGGCGGTCAAGGCGACAACAGCGAAGAAGCGTTTCAAGTTCCAACCCCTCGTCTGGGCGTGGTGCAGGGCAACGGGCCGCGCGGCGGCGGCTCCCCGCAGGTGTGCCAAAGTCTGGGCAATTCAGCAAGGGAAACTTGGCCCGCAGCCGCCCGCGGCCCGCTCGTGCAGCGCCGGGCGCGAGGCCACGCGGCCTAGTGGGCCGCCCGGGCCTCCAGGCGCTCGGCCAGGGCTTCCAGAGTTTCCAGGAGCTTGTCCTTGCCGGGCAGGCCGCCGGAGGGCGCCGTGGCGCGGTCCTCGTCCTGGTCCGGGCCCTCGTCCGGCAGGTCGTCCTGGTCTGCGCCGTCCCGCAGGGCGGCGGCGTCCGGAGCGTCGGCCCCGGGGCCCCGGCGCAGCTTCAGGCGCATCTTCTCGATGAGCGCTTCCAGCTCGTCGGCCTCATGGCCTGCGGCCTTGTCGGCCAGCTCGGTATAGATGTCCAGCGCGCCCTGGAAATCGCCCTGGTCGGCCAGCAGGTCGGCCATGGTCCGGGTGCGGATGGTCGCGTCGGCATCGGCGGCGCGCTTTGCGGGCGCGGCCTTGCGGCGGCGCTGGGGCTGGGCGTCTTCATCCGGGGCCGCCCCGCCCGCCTCTGCGGCCCCGGCCCCGGGGGCCAGGGGCGCGCCGTTGCCCCGGAACAGCGCGTCCAGGCCTTTTTCGATGACCTGCGACCAGGACAGCGCCGCGCCCTGGAAGCTGGCCGCCAGAAAGGACAGGGCCATGGCCGAATCCTTGGAGGCCGGGGCGGCGCTCTCGGCCCAGACCTTCCAGAAGGCCGGATAGCGCGAGAGCATGGCGGTGATGGTGCGCACCTCCTGGGCCGCCTCGTCGGCGCGGCCCAGGCGGGAGAGGATCTCCACCAGCAGGAAGCGGGCCTCGATGTGGTCCGGATTGCGCGACAGGCCCTGGCGCAGGGTGCTCATGGCCTCGGCGTGGTTCCCGTCCTCGAAGTACAGCCGCGCCAGCGGGAAAAAGACCTTCGAGCCGGGCTCCAGCTCCAGGACTTCCTTGAACCAGTTAATTTTCGTCATCATCCTGTCCGGCCCCCAGAGGATCTTGCGGGGAGGTCGTCCCTCCCTCGTCGGGGAAGAGGTACAGGGTCTCGCCCTGCCCCACGTAGTTCATCCGCACGCGGATGCGGCTTTCCAGATACTCCCGGTCCGCCTTGAGCAGGCGTATCTCCCGCGACAGGTCGCGGGTGCTGTCCTCGGCGCGGTGCAGGCGGTGCTCCATCTCCTCGTGGCGCTGGCGCAACTCAAGGTAGGCGAACACCCCGGTTTCGCCCGCAACCAGGCGATAGCCGAGGACGGCGTTCAGAACAAGCAGAAATCCCAGGATGATCCAACGTCTGGCCATGGCTTCAGTGCATGGGGCGGTCCTTGCCGCCACCCTCGCGCGACAGGCCCAGGGGCACCCTGAGCTCGTCCAGGAAATTGGACGTGGCGGCCTCGATGCGGCGCACGTCGTCCTCCTCGACCGCGACCTGATCGATGCGTTCCATGAAGGTCTTGAGCTGGTTGAACTCCGCCAAAAGGACGTGACCGAGCTCCAGGCGCTCGATGTCCCGTTCAAGCTCGATGATCGTCTCCAGGCAGTTCAACAGGCGCGACTGGAGGGTCGTGACGTTGGGGTCCATTGGCTCCTTCGGTTATCCTTCAACCTGTTTGCGGGCGGCCGCCATGAGCTGGTAGTGCAACCCATACCCTGTCAGGGCCCCTTCCAGCAAGTCCCCTGCCTGGGCCTCGTCGGCCTGGGCCAGGAAGACGTTGGCCCCCAGGGCGAAAGCCAGGCGCGGGTCGTTGCTCGGGCCCTGGTCGCCCACCAGCACGAGGTTCACGCTGCGGCGCCGGGCCCCGGGCCAGGAGGCGATCTCTTCGCGCAGGCGCGCGCAGTCCGCCCCGGCCCCGGCCAGCACCACGTCGTAGTTGTTCAGCCGCAGCCGGGCCACGGCCTCCAGCTCGCCCGAGGCCGTGCTCACGGCGTAGCCCCGGGCGGTGAAGAACTCGCGGGCCGCGCCCAGCCAGCCGCCTTCCAGGAACAGGAAGGCCACGGGCGTGCCGGGCGGATGGTTGTCCGGCTCCACCTGGGGCAGCGCCGGGGCCGGAGCCGGGGCGCCGCCGGGCACGGGCGGCCTCGGGCCGCCCCCCGCCGCGGGGCCTTCCGCCGCCGAGACCTCATAGCCGCCCCCGGGGCGCCGCTCCAGGATCATGCGCCGCCCGGTGAACGGGCATTTCATGGCGAAGCGCGCCGCAGCGGGCAGCTTCTCGTCGGGCAGGGTGAACTCCTTGCCCGCGTATGGACTCCTGACGATCATCGCCTCCCCCTTTGCCTGCCCCCCAGGCTCAGGAACCGTATTGCAGGTCGATCTCCAGCCCCGTGATGTCCGAAACCTGGTCGCCGCGCTCGGTCTTGATGCGGTCCAGGCGCTGCATGAGGTTGGAGCGGTCCGAGGCATAGGTCATGGCCGTTTCCTCGCTGACCAGGCCGGTGCGGAACAGCCCGGCCAGGCACTGGTCGAAGGTCGTCATGCCGTAGGCATCGCCCTGCTCCACCACGTTGTAGAAGGTCTTCTCGCCGGATTCGCCGTTCTGGATCAGCTCCTTCACGCGCAGGGTGTTGCGCATGATCTCGAAGGCCGCCACGCGCCCGCCGCCCACCCGGGGGGGCAGGCGCTGCGAGACCACGAACTTCAGGGCCTCGGAGAGCCGCTGGCGCACCAGGGCCTCCTCGCTGGGGTCGAACATGCCGATGATGCGGTTGACGGTCTGTCCCGTGTCGGCGGTGTGCAGGGTGCCCAGCACCAGGTGGCCTGTTTCCGCGGCCTGCAGGGCGATCTCGATAGTCTCGTGGTCGCGGATTTCGCCCACCAGGATGACCTTGGGCGCCTGGCGCAGGGCGGCCCGCAGGCCCGAGGCGAAGGTGTCGAAGTCCTGCCCCAGCTCGCGCTGGTTCACCGTGCCGCGCTTGTGGGCGTGGACGTACTCCACCGGGTCTTCCAGGGTCAGGATGTGCACCGGGAACTGCTCGTTGATGGAATCCACCAGCGCGGCCAGGGAGGTGGACTTGCCCGAGCCCGTGGCGCCGGTGACCAGGATCAGCCCGAACTTCTCGCGGGCCATCTCCTCGAACACGACGGGCAGCCCCAGCCGCACGGGGCTGGGCACCTCCATGGACAGCTGGCGCAGGACGATGGACAGCGACCCGCGCTGGCTGAAGATGTTCACGCGAAAGCGCGCCCGGCCGGACAGGGCGTAGGACAGGTCGCACGAGCCCCGGCGGGCCAGGTCGGCGTGCAGCCGGGTGCTCTTGCCCATCATGCACAGGGCCATGGATTCGGCCTGGAAGGGGCACAGCGCCCCCAGGGCCGGGTCCAGGGGCACGTCCTTGAGCACGCCGTGGACCTCGGCCTGCACGGGCTTGCCCGCCACCACGAAGATGTCCGAGGTTTCGGGGGCGAAGTCCAGCACCTGGCCGATGATATGGTCGAGATGCGAACGCAGCATGGTCGCCTCCCGGCTACGCGCCCTCGGTGAAGTCCTGCGGCGGCCTGGTCAGGAACTGCTTGAACTTGGCCTTGTCCACGGCCTTCTCGTAGGCCTCGTTGGGGTCGATGACCCGCTGGTTGAGCAGCTTGAGGATTTCGTCGTCCAGGGTCTGCATGCCGAACTTGCGCCCGGTCTCCATCACGGAGTTGATCTGGAAGGTCTTGTTCTCGCGGATCAGGTTGCGCACGGCGGGCACGCCCACCAGGATTTCCAGCGCGGCCACGCGGCCCTTGCGGTCGATGCGCTTGAACAGCGTCTGCGAGACCACGGCGCGCAACGACTCCGACAGGCCCGCGCGGATCTGGCCCTGCAGGTCGCCGGGGAAGACCTCGATGATGCGGTCCACCGTCTTGGCGGCGGAGATGGTGTGCAGGGTCGAGAAGACCAGGTGGCCCGTCTCGGCGGCCTCCAGCGCCAGCTGGATGGTCGCCAGGTCGCGCATTTCGCCCACCAGGATGATGTCGGGGTCTTCGCGCAGCGCCCCGCGCAGGGCGGCGGAGAAGCTCCGGGTGTCGCGGCCCAGCTCGCGCTGGTTGATCAGCGCCTTCTGCGGGGTGTGCACGAACTCGATGGGGTCTTCGATGGTCAGGATGTGCTGTTTGCGGTTCTTGTTGGCGTAGTCCATGATCGCCGCGAGGGTGGTGGACTTACCCGAGCCGGTGGGGCCGGTGACCAGCACCAGGCCCTTGGGCAGCAGCGCGAGATTCTTGAGCAGCGGCGGCAGGGACAGCTGCTCCACGGTGAGGATCTCCGAGGGGATCTCGCGGAAGACCGCCGCCACGCCCCGGGACTGGTTGAAGAAGTTGACGCGGTAGCGGGCCAGCCCGGGGATCTCGTAGGCGAAGTCAATGTCGCCGGTTTCCTCGAATTCCTTGATCTTGATCTCGGGCGTGATCTCGTAGAGCAGCTTCTTGAGCTCGTCGTGCTCCAGAACCTTGTACTTGACCCGCTCCAGGTCGCCGTGCAGGCGGATGATGGGCTGGTTGCCCGAGGACAGGTGGAGGTCGGACGCCCCCATGTCGTGGACCATCTTGAAGAACGCGTCTATCTGGGCCATTGCTCCCCCCGGTCAGGTTTGGTGTACGGGAAGGCGGCCCGGCGCGACGCGCCACTCCGCCTTATGCCCCCTTTTCCGCTGTATATACCCAATTCTTGTAAAAAGTGTACAAGTAATTGCCCCCGGAGAAAACCGTGAGCGCCAGGGCCAGATACAGAAACACCAGACCCAGGGGCTGCGGGTCGAAGCCCCACCAGGGGTAATGCAGCAGAAGCGGGCACACGGCCAGGATCTGCATCACGGTCTTCATCTTGCCGTACCTGTCGGCGGCGATGACCACCCCCTGCTCCACGGCGATGGTCCGCAGGCCGGTGACGGTGATCTCGCGGGCCAGGATGACCACCACCACCCAGGCCGGAACCCAGGCCAGGGCGGCGAGCATGATCAGCGCCGAGCAGACCAGGATCTTGTCGGCCAGGGGGTCCAGGAATTTGCCGAAGGCCGTGACCTGCCCGTAGCGCCGGGCCACGTAGCCGTCGGCCAGGTCGGTCAGCGAGGCGGCGATGAAGAGCAGCATGGCGATGAGGCAGGTCACGCGGTTGGGGTAGGTCAACAGGACCACCAGCCCCGGCACGGCCAGCACACGCCCCAGGGTCAGCTTGTTGGCCAGGTTGAGTTGCTTGAGCATGGCTTCAGGAACCGCCTTTGAGTTTCTTGTACAACGAAAGAACCTTGCGCACATAGTCCTGGGTTTCGCGGAAGGGCGGCACGCCCCCGTAGCGTTCCACTTGCCCGGGGCCCGCGTTGTAGGCCGCCAGGGCCAGGGTCGGGCTGCCGAAACGGTCCATCTGCATCCGCAGGTAGCGCACCCCGGCCTCGATATTGCCCTCCACGTCGTGGGGGTCGGTCAGGCCCAGGTCGGCCCCGGTGGCGGGCATGATCTGCATGAGCCCCTGGGCACCCTTGTTGGACACCGCCCCGGGCTGGAAATTCGACTCCACCTGGATCACGGCCTGCACCAGATGGTGGTCCAGCCCGTAGGCGTCGGCCTTGGTGCGCACCACGCGCATGATATCGGACTTGCGGGCGTCGGGAAAGTTCTTGAACACCGCGAAGACCCGGTAGGTGGTGCTGGTGGGCCGGTTGGTGAAGTGGAACTTGCCGCTGCCGTCCTCGAAAAAGTACATGCCAGCGCCGGACGCGCCGGGCACCGCGCAGCAAAGCACGGCGCCCAGCGCCATCAGGACGAGGAAGGGGGCCTTGCGGGGCATGGTCTCCTCCACCGGCACCCCGGGCCGCCCGGGGGGCGGGCCGGGGCCACTTCTACACGTGGGCCGAGGACACGGCTTCCAGGCTGTTCTGGGCCGCCGCGGCGATGGTCCTGGCCAGGGCCAGCAGGGCGTCCTTGGCCGGGGACGGCCCCTCCAGGTAGACCACGGGCGTACCCAGGTCGCTGGCGACCACGGTGGCCGGGTCCAGGGGAATCTCGCCCAACAGCGGCAGGCCGTACTTCTCGGCCAGGTCCCGGCCGCCGCCCTTCTTGAACAACGCGATTTCCTGCGCGCAGTGCGGGCAGATGAGCCCGCTCATGTTCTCCACCACGCCCAGGATGTTGGCCTTGGCGTATTGCAGGAAGTTGATGGCCTTGCGCACGTCGGCCAGGGACAGCTCCTGCGGGGTGGTGACCACGACGCACAGCGCGTCGGGAATCGTCTTGAGCACCGTCATGTGTTCATCGCCCGTTCCGGGGGGTGAGTCAATGACCAGAAAGTCCAGCTCGCCCCAGTCCACGTCGGACACGAACTGGCGGATGGCCGAGGTCTTCATCGGCCCGCGCCAGAGCACGGCCTGGTCCGGGTCCTTGAGCAGCGAGTCCATGGACACCGCCGCCAGGTTGTCGTCGTACTTGCGCGGCACGAGCAGGTTGCCCCGCCCGGTCTCCAGCCCGCCGCCGGTCAGGCCCAAGAGGCGCGGCACGCTGGGGCCGTGGATGTCCACGTCCATGATGCCGACCTTGTAGCCCAGCCGGGCCAGGGCCGCCGCCGTGTTCACGGTGATGGAGCTCTTGCCCACCCCGCCCTTGCCGCTCATGATGAACAGCTTGTAGCGGATGTGCGACAGGGTGCTGGAAATCACCTGGTCCTGGACCTTGAGCTTGGTCTCCTTGGGGTCGTCGCACCCGCCGCCCTTCTTGGCCGACGCGCACGAGGACGCCGAGGAGCAGGAACCGCAGGAACCCATATCCTCACCTCGTGGTTTGCTTGTGGCGTGGGCGGGGCGCCGGCCCGGAAAGCCGTCCGGACCGGCTGCCCCCGCGAAGTCTCTGCTAGCATAAGTCCCCGGGCCCTGTCTGCAAGGCCGAGGGGCGAAATTCACTGCCTGCGCGCGCTGACGGCCAGGCGGTCGAGGGCCAGCACGGCCACGAACCCGGCGGCCATGAGCCCCAGGGCCAAGAGCACTCCTGCGTCCAGGGCGCCGGGCAGCACCAACGCCTCGCGCAGCACAAGGACCTTGCCGCCGACGGTCGTGGTCTCCAGGGCTTCCTTCCAGGGCCAGACCTTGCGCGCCGCGCCGATCATGAAGCCCGTGAGCAGCGCCACCATGGGCGCGTGCCAGCGCGCCAAAAGCCAGCCGAGCAGCCGCGAGAACCCGGCGATGCCCACGGCGCAGCCGCAGCCGAAAACCAAAAGGATCAGCAGGTTGCCAGAGTCCAGCGGGTTGCGCAGGGCGGCGGTGACGTACTCGTACTTGCCCAGGATGAGCAGCAGGAACGAGCCGCTGATGCCCGGCAGGATCATGGCGCAGATGGCCACGGCCCCGCACAGGAACAGGAACCACGGCGCCTCGGGGGTGGACACCGGGATGAGCCCGACGATGGTCCAGGCCGCCACGGCGCCCAGGGCCAGGGCGCCCAGGGTCCGGGCGTTCCAGCGGCCCACCTCGCGGCCCACCACCAGGATGGACGCGGCGATGAGCCCCAGGAACAGCGCCCAGGTCTGCACGGGATGCACGGTCATCAGGTAATGCATCAGCCCGGCCATGCCCACCAGGGCCGTGCCCAGGCCCAGCAGCAGCGGGACGAGAAAGCGCAGGTGCAGCTCGGCCAGGGCCTGGCCCGGGCGCAGGCGCGCCAGCGCGGCAAAAAAGCGCAGGTTTACCGAGCGGATGGCCGCCAGCAGGTCTTCGTAGATGCCGGTGATGAAGGCCACGGTGCCGCCGGACACGCCGGGGATGATATCCGCCGCGCCCATGCAGAAGCCCTTGGCCGCCAGCAGCAGGGCCTGGGGCAGCGTCGTCGGGCCGGGCCCTTGGAGCCACGCGTGCTTGAACGTCATACGCCTTCCGCAGGGGTTCGGGGATAGGGGCTACCAGCCGTGGCGGCCCACCAGATCGACGAAGACCACGCCGCCCTTGTTCTCGCGCAGCAGCTCGCCGCCCTGGCGGCGGACCATGACGAGCTGCTGGTCGCGCCGCGAGCCGCCCACGGGGATGAGCAGGATGCCCGGGTCGGCCAGCTGGGCCAGCAGCGGCAGGGGCACATCGGGCCCGCCCGCCGTGACGAGAATCCGGTCGAAGGGCCCGGCCTCGGGCCAGCCCAGGGTGCCGTCGTCGAGCTTGCAGCGCACCCCGGCGTGCCCCAGGCGCGACAGGCGCACCCGGGCGGCGTCGTACAGTTCGGGGATGCGCTCCACGGTCCAGACCCGGGCCCCCATTTCGTCCAGCACGGCGGCCTGGTAGCCCGATCCGGTGCCGATTTCCAGCACGCTCATGCCCGGCTCCAGTTCCAGGTACCAGGTCATGAGCGCGACGATGTAGGGCTGGGAGATGGTCTGCCCGAAGCCGATGGGCACGGGGTGGTCGGCGTAGGCCTGGCCGTGCAGGGCCTCGTCCACGAACAGATGGCGCGGCACCCTGCGCATGGCCGCGAGCACGCGCGGGTCGCGCACGCCCCTGGCCTCGATCTGCTCCCGGACCATGCGTTCCCGGCTGCGGCGCATGTCAACTCGCATCACCCCTCCCTTTCCGGCGCAATCCATACGCCGCGCCCAGGCGCCACGCAAGGCGTTTCCCACCAGATTTCGCCACGCAAGTCAACTTCGGGGCCGTCCCGGGGCCAGGGCGCGGCCTTGACAGCCCGGGCGGGATGCGGGACTATGCTATGCAATACAAAGGAGTGCGCCCATGCTCACCGTGGCCGACCTGATGACCGGGGAAGTGTTCACCCTGCGCGAGACCGACACGCTCAAGACGGCGCGGTCCATGATGTCCCTGGCGCGCATCCGGCACATTCCCATCGTGGGCAAGGACATGGAATTCCTGGGCCTGCTCACCCACCGCGACATCCTGAACGCGACCATCTCGCAGTTCGCCGGGGTGGACCGCAAGACCCGCGACGAGATCGACGCAGGCATCCCCATCATGGAGGTCATGCGCCGCGACGTGACCGCCGTGGCCCCGCAGATGAAGCTGCGCGACGCCGCCGACATCCTGCTCAACCACAAATACGGCTGTCTGCCCGTGGTCGAGGACGGGGTGCTCAGGGGCATCATCACCGAGGCCGACTTCCTCAAGCTGACCATCCGGCTCATGGAGGCCCTGGAGGGCGACCTGGCCGACCTGTAGCGCCACGCGCGCCAGGCCGCGCCACGGGAAAAACGCATGGAGCGGGGCCGCCCTGGGGGCGGCCCCGCTCTCTTGTCCCGGCCTGGCCGGAGAGTCAGATCGAAAGATCAGCGGGCGGGCGAACGGCCCCGGGCTGCGGGCCCAGGTCCGCAGGGTCGAGCCCGCTGCCCCCGTACAGGGCGCGCACCTCGTCCAGGTCGATGAGCCTGGGCTCCACCAGGGTGAACCCGCTGGTGTCGCACCAGTCGTGGCGGTCGGCGAACTCCCCGTCGTAGCGAATCTCGTCCAGGATGTAGTAGTCCGGGACGCCCATGATGCGGTCCCACTTGTGGACCATGAATTCGAAACGCTGCGGGTCGAAATCGGACACGTTGTTCCAGGTCCACTGGAACTTGCAGATCTCGTTGTCGTAGCCCAGCACGCACAGGTAGCGGGCCTTGCTGTCCAGATACATGCGCCTGCGCAGGCGCAGCGGGTTGGCGACGATGCGCGACACGTCGAAGGGCACAGGCGCGCCGTCCAGTTCCACGCGCACGTTGCATTCGTCGTCGATCTTCATGCCCCAGGTGGCGGTATTGCCCTTGCGCCACCAGCGCAGGATCTTTTCGCGGTACACGTCCGTGCCCAGGCGGCGGATCATCCGGGCCGTGCTTTGCGAGACGGGATGCAGGGCCAGATCGCACGAGCGTCCGTGGACAATGACAGACAGGACCATGGGGCTGCTCCTTGGGCTGGGGTTGCACGTAAGACTGTCGCAGTGGTTGCATCCTCCGTGCCCAAAGCCGCCCTCTGCCTGCTTTTGCCCGATATTTCCCCACTTCCTGATCGGGGCTTTCCCGGACGCGCCGCCGCGCGGGCCATCGCGCCGCGCGTTGCGCGCAAGGCGGGCGCCTTGCGCGACTCCTGGCGCGACCGCAGCGCACCGCGCGGCGCCTCGCGCAGCGCACCGCGCGGCACACAAAACGGAACGCCCCGGCCGCCAGAAGCAGCCGGGGCGCCCATCGCGCAGTATCCGCCACCGCGCGGCGGCCTCACTCCGAAAGGTCGAAGGCCGTGTTGCCCACGGGCACAGTGCCCGTCAGGTCGGACATTTCCTTGAGCAGGGCCAGGGTCTTGCGGGCCTCTTCCTCTTCCACGGTGTTGATGGCGAACCCGGCGTGGACCAGGACGTACTCGCCCACGGCAGGCTTCACGGGCAGCAGCATGCAGGCGCACTTGATGAACGTCTCGCTGTCGCCCACCTGGACCCGGGCGATGTCCTCGTCAAGGTATTCGACAATCTTGCATGGCGTGGCCAGGCACATCCGCGTTTCCTCCTGGTCTAGTTGTCGTTGCGGGGCACGCAGGTGCCCCCTGCGGCCCTGATCTCCGCCAGGGCGCGCTCCATCAGTTCGGGAATCCTGTCCTCGATTTCCGGGCTCAGGGCCACCAGGGGGTCGGACTGGTAGTCCTTGGGCTCGATGCCGATAATGGTCGCGCTGGGGCGCTTGCCGGAAATCAGCTCGCAGCAGCACATGGTCTCGAGCAGGTCCATGTCGTGCACGGAGTTCTTGAAGGCCACGGACAGGCGCAGGTCGTCGCCTTCCAGGCGGTAGAGGGTGCCCGGCGGGTGGCCGTTGACCACGGCGTCGATGACCACCACGTGGTCGGCGGCGATGATCGGGTCCATGAGGATCATCCCGCGCACTCCGCCGTCCATGAGGCGCACGTTGTCGGAAAATTCGTACTCGCGCTCCAGGCGCTCGACCACCCGCACGCCGACGCCCTCGTCGCGCAAGAGGATGTTGCCCACGCCAAGCACCAGGATATTCTTTTGCGGATCGGCCACATGCGCTCCTTGCCGTGAAAACAGGAAAAGGGACCCGACCCCTGGGGGCCGGGTCCCTTTGTATAACCAGCGTTCGTGTCCTGTCTACCCTAGCAGACCTTGAACTTGTAGGTTTCGTTGGTCTTGGGGTCGATGATGTGCACGCCGCAGGCGATGCACGGGTCGTAGGAGTGGATGGTGCGCAGCACTTCCACCGGACGCTTGGGATCGAACACCGGGGTGCCGATCAGGGCCTCTTCCACCGGGGAGAGGACGCCGTCGTCCGAGCGCGGGCCAAGGTTCCAGGTGGACGGGACGACCAGCTGGAAGTTCTTGATCTTGCCGCCCTCGATCTCGATCCAGTGCGACAGGAAGCCGCGGGGGGCGTTCACGCAGCCGACGCCGAAGGCGGAGTCGGGCATCTTGAAGGGCGCCACGATGTCCTTCTTGCCGGCGGCCACGTTGGCTTCCAGCTTCTCGATCCAGGCGACCATCTCGTCACCGATGACCTTGGTCTCGATGCAGCGGGCAGCGGTGCGGCCCAGGGTCGAGAACAGGGCCGCGGGGCCGACGCCCAGGTGCTTGAGCACCAGGTCCACCACCGGCTTGACGCGCGGATGGCCCTTGCCGTAGGCGACCAGCACCTGGGCCAGGGGGCCGACCTCGGTGGCCTTGCCGTCGTAGCGCGGGGCCTTCATCCAGCTGTACTTGCCGGTGTTGCCCGTCTCCATCTCGTCCAGCGAGGTGTACATGGGCTCGGTGACGCCCTGCCACGGGTGCTTGGGCGAGCCGTCCTTGTACCAGCTGTGGGCCACGTGCTCCTCGATCTTCTTCAGATCGAAGTCGTGGACCACGGACAGGTCGTTGTTGAAGATCACGCCGGCGGGCAGGTAGCGCGAGCCCAGGTCGGACTCGTCCATGGGGAACTCGCCGCAGGCCGCGAAGTGCGTGGTGTGGCCGATGCCGCCCCAATCCAGGTAGTACGGCGCAACGGCCAGCACGTCCGGGATGTAGGTGTTGTTCACGAACTCCATGGTCTGCTTGAACAGCGCCTTGAACTGGGCGATGTTCTCGGGCTTGAGGGCGTCGTAGCAGGTGATGCCGCCCTCGTAGAGGCTCTGGGTGTGCGGGTTCTTGCCACCGATGATGGCCATCATGCGCGACGGCAGGATCTGGATCTTCAGGGCCTCCAGATAGTGGTGCGTGGCGATGAGGTTCAGCTCGGCGGGCAGCTTGTAGGACGCGTGGGGCTCGAGGAAGTAGGCGTTGGTGAAGATGCCCAGCTGGCCCTGCTCCACGAACTTCTTGACGCGGTCCTGGGTGGCCTGGAGCTCCTCGACGGTGTGCGGGCGGTGGCCCAGACCGGCGGTGTTGGCGATCTCGGCGGCCTTCTTGGGGCTGGCCGACAGGGCGCTGACAACGTCAACCCAGTCCAGGGCGTGCAGGTGATAGAAGTGCACGATGTGGTCGTGCAGGAACTGCGCGCCCAGCAGCAGGTTGCGCAGCACCAGGCCGGTCTCGGGGATGTCCTTCTGGACGCCCACGGCGTTGTCCACGCAGCGGGTGGAGGCCAGGGCGTGGGTGTGCGTGCACACGCCGCAGGCGCGCTGGGTGAAGTGCTTGGCGTCGCGCGGGTCACGGCCCTGGAGGATGATCTCCAGGCCGCGGAACAGCTGCGAGCTGGACCAGGCGTTCTTGACGCGACCGTTCTCGACCTCGACCTCGATGCGCAGGTGGCCCTCAAGGCGGTTCACCGGGTCGATGACGACCTTGCCGTTATAATTGCCGACGGGAGTCACCGGCATTTTACTCGTTTTACAACCAGCCATGATTTCCTCCTAAAAGGTTGCTCTTGTTCTTGCTTGTTGTTCAGGCGATAAAATGAAGCCGCCGAGCCTTACAGGGGCTCGTAGAACGGGCTCATCTCATCCCAGAAGTCAGGCTCGGAGCAACCGATGCAGGGGTGGCCCGCCTGGATCGGGAAGCTGACCTGGTTGAAGAGCACCTTGGGGCAGTTGTTGTAGGTGTCCGGGCCCTTGCAGCCCAGGTCGTACAGGCAGTAGCCCTTTCTGGCCTCTTCGGAGTCGAAGGACGGCGCGAACTCGCCGGCGTCGAAGTGCGGCAGGCGCGGGCAGTTGTCGTGCACGGTCTCGCCGTAGAACAGGGTCGGGCGGCCCAGGTCGTCCAGCTCGGGCATGCCCTTGGTCAGGAAGTAGACCACGGTGCCGATGAAGCTGATGGGGTTGGGCGGGCAGCCGGGAACCTGGACCATGGTGGCGCCGCCGAGAGCCTCGGAGCAGCCCTTGGCCGCGGTGGGGTTCGGGGCGGCCTTCTGCACGCCGCCGTAAGCGGCGCAGGTGCCGATGCAGATGGTCGCGGCGGCCTTGGGGTACACTTCCTCAAGGATGGAGAGCATGGTCTTGCCGCCGACCTTGCCGTGGATACCGCCCTCGGCGGTGGGAATGCCACCTTCCAGGACCAGAACGAACTTGCCCTCGTTGTGGTGGATGGTGTCGTGCAGGGCTTTCTCGATGGCCTCACCGGCGCACTGCATGAGGGTCTCGTGGTAGTCCAGCGAGATCACGTCGAACAGCACGGTGGCCATGTCGGGCTCGGTGGTGCGCAGCACGGACTCGGTGCAACCGGTGCACTCGGCGAAGTGCAGCCACACGACCGGGGGACGGCTGCCGGAGGTCAGGGCCTCGGCGACCTTGGCAGGGGTGAACGTCGCATCCGCGGCCATGGCGGCGGACACAGCGGCGCAGAATTTCATGAAGTCACGGCGGGAGATCCCTTTCTCTTCCAGAGACTTCATCACATCATTCTTACCGCTTCCAATAGAACATTTCATAAGACACCTCCATAGTTACCAAACAATCGGTGGGCACGTGCCCGCCAATATGGCAAACCTTCCTTCCAACCTGGTTGAGGGTTTATGAATCACTGCATTCGTCAACTGAAATTTGCAGGAATTTTCACCACAATTTCCGGAGGGCGTCAACCGAAAACCAGAATTTTCAGCCAGGATTTGAGCATATTCCCAATGGTTTACATGTTTGATGCATTGTTATGCCGAATGGTAGCACTGACGCAAAAATACGTATCACCAGCAGCGCTGCAATATCAAAATGTTCCCACAGAACGCTTGACGATGATTCTCCTTCTCCCCTGCGTCGGTGCGTCCGGAGGCGGCGGGCGCGCACGGTCCGCCCCTGCTCCGGACGCGGCGGCCAGCCACGCACCCACGGCGCACAAGCGCCCCTTGGCATGCGGGCGCGAAACGGGTACGCTGCACCCCCAGCAAACCACGGACGCCGCCGGTAGCGCACCGGGCCGCGCCCCCGACACCCAATCACCATCCCGAGGACCAGACCGACCATGCAGAAGATGCTCACTTTCGTTTTTGTCGCCCTGTTGGCCGCTGCGGCAGCCGGGGCCGCCCTGCTGTTCCTGTCCGACGGCCAGCCCCCCGCCCTGACCCTGACCCCCGCCTCGGGCCCCGTGGGCAAGGCCACCGAGTTCACCCTGGAGGCCGCCGATCCCTCGGGCGTGCGCGCGGTCATCGTCTCCCTGCGCACGGCCTCGGGCTCCACCGTGCTCGCCTCGCAGGACTTCGACAAGCTGCCCTCCGCCAGCCTGACCTTCACCCTGGGCGAAACCAAGGCTCCCGAAGGGCCCATCGAGATCGTGGCCTCGGCGGTGGACGGCTCCATCCGCAACCTGGGCAAGGGCAACGCGGGCGAGACGGTCTTCTCCATGACCATGGACACCCGGGCCCCGCACGTGTCCGTGCTCTCCGGGCAGCACAACCTGACCCGGGGCGGCGTGGGCTGCATTTCCTACACGCTCAACGAGGACGTGCGGCGCAGCGGCGTGCGCGTGGGGCCGCATTTCTTCCCCGGCTACCGCCTGCCCGGCGGCAACTACGCCTGCCTGTTCGCCTTTCCCTACAACATGACCCCCGCCGAGTTCTCCCCGCGCCTGGAAGCCGAGGACCTGGCCGGCAACCGCCGCGAGCAGACCTTCCCCTTCCACGTCAACGACCGCACCTTCCGCGCCGACGTACTGGAGATTCCCGACAGCTTCCTGGACGCCAAGATGCCCCAGTACGAGGCCGACTACCCCGAGGCCAGCACGCCCCTGGAGATCTACCTCAAGGTCAACACCGAGATGCGCGCGCGCGACGACGCGGCCATCCTGGAGCTGGGCCAGACCAGCGTCTCCGAGCCCCTGTGGCGCGGCGAGTTCCTGCGCCTGCCCAACTCCGCCCCCCGGGCCGGGTTCGCCGACGCCCGCACCTACCGCTACAAGGGCGAGACGGTGGACAACCAGACCCACCTGGGCGTGGACCTGGCCTCGCTCCAGGCCGCCCCGGTGCCTGCGGCCAACGCGGGCGTGGTGGTGCGCACGGGCTTCCACGGCATCTACGGCGAGAACATCATGATCGACCACGGCCTGGGGCTGATGACCATCTACTCCCACCTGTCGCAGATCGACGTGGAGCCCGGGGCCACCGTGGCCCGGGGCCAGATCATCGGGCGCACCGGCGCCACCGGCCTTGCGGGCGGCGACCACCTGCACTACGGCGTCTACGTCTCCGGCGTGGCCGTGAACCCCATCGAGTGGTGGGACCCCAGCTGGATCAAGAACAACGTCGCCGACCGCGTGGGCCACACCGAGTAGCCCCCGCGCCCACGGGCCGGGCACGACCCGGACCCCGGCCGACAACGGAAAAGCGCCCCGGAACCGCAAGGTTCCGGGGCGCTTCGCGTTGCGCGCCCCAAAAAGGCGGGGTGCCCCCCCGCCATCATCAGGGGCGAAACCGGGCGCGGCGCGCTGCACGCCAACAAGGCCGGGCTGGTTCCCGGGCAGGCAGGCGCCGCTGACTCCCGGCGCGGGCCGGGCGCTGATGCGCGCGCCAGCGCCCGGCAGGCCCCGCCCCGCGCCGCTCAGCCCAGGTCCAGGCGCATCTCGCGCCAGGCGGCCCCGCCGTGGGCCGAGGCCGAGGGCCCGCCGTCGGCAAAGCCCAGGCCACGGTAGAAATCCTTCAAGTGCTCCTTGCAAAGCAGCAGCACCCTGCCCCGCCCCCGGGCCCGGGCCTCGGCCACCAGCCGCGCCATGAGCGCCGCCGCCACGCCGCGCCCGCGCCAGTCCGGGGCCGTGGCCAGGGAAAAGACCACCAGGTTGGGCCCGGCGGGGTCGTGGCCCACCAGGGCCTTGAAGGCCTCGTCGGTGATGTCGTCCTTGCGCGTGGCGCCGCAGTTGACGTGGCCGACCACGGCCCCGCCCGCCTCGGCCACCAGGAAGGCCTCGGGAAAGCGCGCGATGCGCGTGGCGATGCTCTCCCGCGAGGCGGCCTCGGCGGGCGGGAAGCAGCAGGCTTCCAGGGCGTGGCAGGCGTCCAGGTCCTGCGGGCGGACGCGGCGGATGGTGAAACCGGACACGGGGCGACGCTCCCTACGACGGGGTGATCCAGCGCACGGGCGCCTGCCCGCGCGCGGCGAGCCACTGGTTGGCCCGGGTGAAATGGCCGCAGCCCAGAAAGCCGCGATGGGCCGACAAGGGCGACGGATGGGCCGCCTCCAGGACCAGGTGCCGCGCAGGGTCCACCAGGGCGGCCTTGGCCCGGGCCTGGGCGCCCCACAGCAGGAAGACCAGCCCCTCGCGGCCCTGGGCCAGGGCCCGGACCACGGCGTCGGTCAGCGCCTGCCAGCCCAGCCCGGCGTGGGACCCGGCCCGCCCGGCGTCCACCGTCAGCACCGCGTTGAGCAGCAAAACGCCCTGCCCGGCCCAGGGCGTCAGGTCCGGGCTCATGTCCGGCGGCGCGCCCAGCTCCTTGAAGATATTGCGCAGCGAGGGCGGGGGCTTGACCCCTGCGGGCACCGAGAAGGCCAGTCCGTGGGCCTGGCCGGGGCCGTGGTACGGGTCCTGCCCCAGGATGACCACGCGCACGGCGGAAAACGGGGTCAGCTCCAGGGCGCGCAGTTCCCGGCCCCGGGGCGGGCAGACCTCGCCCCGGGCGCGCAGGGCGTCCACGCGCGCCAGCAGCTCCTCGGCCAGGCCCCCGGCCAGCTCGGGCACATGGCGGCGCCACCGGCGCAGCGGATCGGAACGGGACATGGCGGCTCCTGCGGCGGAAAAACGAGCCCCCCGGGAATGTCCGCAGGGGGCTCGGGTGTTCGCATCGGGCCGGGGCCCGGACTACAGCTTCTTCTGGCGCTGGGCCTCCAGGGCCCGGGCCTGCTCGTCGAAGTCCTTGAACCCGGCCTGGTGCAGGGCGTCGGCCACGGTGGCCTCCCAGTCCCAGTCGGCGTAGATCACCGGCTTGTGGAACAGGGAGCGGAAGCGCTCCAGCTCCTGGCGGTAGAACTCCTCCTTGTCGGCGTCGAGGTTGTCGCGCAGCTGCACGGCAAAGCGCGCCAGTTCGCCCTCGTACCACTCCATGAAGTCGGCGGAGGTCTTGTACTTCTTGAGGATATGCCCGTACTTGTGATCTTCGATGAGCTTGACCAGCCGGTTCAGGTGCTGCTCCTTGATCCAGGCCCCCAGGCGCGAGGCCGGGATGCCCAGGGCCTCGACGGCGGCCATGTCCAGCTTGGTCTGGTGGTAGGTGTCGGGCACCACCGAGGCCGAAACGATGCCCGCGATGGCCACCAGCCCGCGGATGACCAGGCTGTTGGACACGCCCTGGCCGCAGAAGCCGACTTTCTTGCCGAACTTCTGGCCGGTGAAGATGGTCACCAGGATGGCCCAGACCACCGCCGGGTCCTCCTCGTCGTAGATGTGCTGGAGGCGCGAGTTGTCGCGGTCGGTGGCCAGCACCATCTGGGTCATGTCGTTGGAGCCGATGGAGAAGCCGTCGAACTCCTGAATGAACTGCTTGGCCAGGATGGCGTTGGCCGGAATCTCGCTCATGAGGATGAGCTTCAGCCCGTCCTTGCCGCTCCTGAGCTTGTGGACCTGCTCCAGGTAGCGCTTCATGCTGCGGGCCTCCTCCAGGGTGCGCACGAAGGGCAGCATCATCTGGAGGTTCTTGCCGCCGAACACGCCGCGCGCCAGCTTGAAGGCCTCGATCTCCCAGTCGTGGAGATTGCGCGACACGCCCCGGTAGCCGATCATGGGGTTGTCCTCGTGGGCCTCGAAGAGGTTGCCGCCCAGCAGGTTGCGGTACTCGTTGGACTTGTAGTCCGTGGTCCGGTAGACGATGTCGCGCCCGTGGAAGGCCATGGCGAACAGGGCCAGGCTCTGGGCCAGGGTCTGCACGTAGTGCTCCTTGCCGTTGCGGAAGCCGCGCGAGCGGATCAGCTCGCGGATCTTCCCGGGCAGGGTGCGCACGTCCTCGATCTCCTTTTCCAGGCCCACCTGGCGGGCGACCTCGGTCCGCAGGCGGCTGATGCGCTCCAGCACGTCCTGGACCATGGGCTCGTCCTGGACCTTGGCGCAATGGGCCTGCACGGCCTCCAGGGCGTCCTGGCGGCGCTTGTCCACCTCGGGGTCGGTGCCCGGGGCCTCGAGGATCTCGGTGTAGCCCATGATCACGGCCACGTGGGCTTCCAGGTCCTCGGAGGTCTTGAGCACTTCCAGGCGCTGGGTGGCCAGCTCCAGGTGGCCGTCGAGCTTCTTGTCCAGTTCGCGCAGGCGGCGGTGGATGGCCAGCACCTCGTCGGTGCCGCCCCGGGCGCCCTCGCGCTCGGTGAGCCCGGCGATCTCGTTGCCCAGGCCGCTGACCACGGCCACGTACTCGCGCAGCTTGAGGTCCAGGGTCTGGATGCCCGTGGCCAGGTGCTCGCGCAGGATCTTGGTCAGCTCGGCGTCGAGCTGGCGCAGCTTGCGGTTGACCAGCACCTCGAGCTTGCGGTTGTCGTAGGCCTCCAGGGCCAGGGGATGCACGGCGATGTTGCCGAGCATGAACTCGGCGCGCAGCAGGCCGACTTCGAAGTCCGGCACCTGGCGCAGGCGCGACAGGAACAGCGACTGGCCCACGTCGGCCAGGATCAGGCCGACCTTGGTCTTGGTGGCCGGCAGGGCCGCGGTGTCGATCTCGCCGCCGACTTCCATCAGCGGCAGGCAGCCGCGGTAGACCTTGCCGCGCGAGCCGTCCACCGTGACCTCCTGGCCGTCCAGGCTGCGCAGGATCTCGGCGCGCTGGATGCCGATGACCGCCGGGATGCCCAGCTCACGCGAGGTGATGGCCGCGTGGGAGGTGTCGCCGCCCACGTCGGCCAGGATGGCCGAGGCGATGCGCATGCCGGGCACCATGTCGGGGTCGGTGCGCTCGGCGGCCAGGATGTCACCCTTGTTGATCTTGTTCAGCTCCAGGGCCGAGCGCAAAAAGCGCACCGTGCCCTGCCCCGCCCCGCGCGAGGCGCCGTTGCCCTCGATGATGACCTCGGCCCGGGCCAGGGCCTTGGGGTCCACTTCCAGGCGGCGCATGAAGATGGTGTTGGGGTGCTGCTCGAACTCCTCGTTCCAGCGCGTCTCCGGGCGGGCCTGGACGAACCACAGCCGGTCGGAGCTGTCGATGCAGAACTCGGTGTCCATGATCATGCCGCCGTAGGCGCTGGAGATGCCACGCACGCCCCGGGCGACCTCCTCGGCCTGGGCCAGGGACAGGGACCACTGGTAGGTCTCCAGGTCGCCGACCTTGACGACCTTGGTGCCGCCTTCGGGGTCGTAGACGATCTTCTTGTCCTTGAAGCCCATGAAGCGGATGACGACCTCGGCCCCGTCCTCGCGCTCGAAGACGTAGAACTTGTCGGGGGTGACCATGCCGCCCACCACGGCCTCGCCCAGGCCGTAGCTGGCGTCGATGGACACCAGCTCCTTCTTGTCCGTGCCGCGGCAGCCGGTGGCGGTGTCCGCCGAGAAGGCGGTGCCCGAGATCACCGGGTTGATCATGCGCATGATGCACACCGACAGCGAGGTGTTCTCGATGGCCCATTCCTTCTTGGCCTGGGCGGCGTACTCGTCGTCGCCGGTGCGCTCGGCACGGGCGATGGCGTCGAGGATGGCCTCGCGGCGGTAGGTCATGGAGCGCAGGTTGTAGGCCGAGGCGCAGTCCCAGTGGTAGGCCTCCACGCACATGTTCTCGCCCACGATGTTCAGGTAGGTGTCCTGAAGCCCGGCGAAGGCCTTCTTGCGGCTGTCCTCGCCAGCGGCGGAGGAGCGCACGGCCACGGGCACGTCTTCGAGCCCGGCCTCCTTGCAGATGCCCAGGTAGGCGGCGCGCACGGCCTGGTCCACCTCGGCGGGCAGCTCCACGGAAAGGATGGCCGACTGCACGAGCACCGAGCGCTTGCGCAGCTGGTCGATGCCCTCGGGGGAGGTGGCGAAGCCGTCCACCACGTTGTTGACAAAGGTGCGCAGGCGCACCAGCGGGCCGCTGGAGGCGCCCTGGCGCACGATACGCGCGATGTTGCGCACGAACTTCTGCAGGAAGTCCGAGTCCTTGTTGACCTCCTCGTCGTTCCAGTCCACGCGGTTGTACTCCGCGTCCACGGTGGAGCGGACCAGGGCGGCGTTGACCTTGGTCTCGTCCAGCAGCTTGTGGAAGGCGATGGAGGAAATGGCCCGGAACTGCGGAGCACGGATGCCCGGCACCTGGCTGATGATGGCGGTGTTGTAGTTCTTGCCGCCGACCAGGATCTCGGACTCCTCGCCGATGGCCGTGATGTCGGCCCCGTTCAGCACGATCTGCCTGCGCAGCTCGGCCACATCCAGGCTCTGGGGCTGGGCGGCGGGGGCTTCGGCGCTCTTTCCTTGCTCGGCTTTCTTGGCTTTGGCCATGCTCTCCTCCTTAGCGGCATGGAACGGGAATGCTCACCTCGGGCCGGCCCCATCCGGAGTCCGGCCCGTCGCACGTCGAACAGCCACGCGCGCCGGAGCCCCGGGGGGGGCTTCCGGCGGCGAGGGCCGCGCGGCGCCGAGGGCGCCGCGCGGCCTTCTCGTCTACAGCTTCTGCCCGCACTCGGAGCAGAACTTGAACCGCTCGTCGAGGACGTGCATCTTGCAGGTGGGGCAGGTCCGGGGGATGGGCCCGATCTCCACCAGCAGCTCGCCTTCGACAACGGGAACCATCTTCTTCTCGTCCTTGTAGTTGGCGGACTTGAGCACCCGCCGGACCACGCCGTCCACCGGGGAGAGCACGGCCTTTTCCTGCTTCATGATCGAGATGTTGAACAACTCTTCCCCGGCCTTTACCACATCTCCGGGGGCCACGTACATGATCCAGAGGTCGCCGTTGGAGGGCGAGCCCACCTGCTGGGGGTTGTCCGGGTCGGCCATCTCCACCGTGCTCTTGCGCGCCCCGGTGCCCTGGGCCACCTTGACCTGCTCGGAGAGCGTCTCGGCGTCGAGCACGTAGCGCACGATGCTCATGCCGCGCTCGTCGGGCTCGGCGATGTCCAGAATGGACATCATGTGCGGCTTGCGCTTGGAGTCCTGGAATGTCACCTCGCGCCCGGGCTCCAGGCCCTCGAACCACACGTCCAGGGGCAGGTTGTTCGGGTCGCCGAACTTCTGGTGGAACTGGATGGTCTTGAGCGCGTCGCCGGGGTGGTTCAGGTACATGACGAACTCCTCGTCGGAGGGTTCGCGCTTGATGTGCCCGCGCAGGGCCTCCAGCTCGGCGTCCATGTCCATGTCGCACAGCTTGCCCAGGGGCGATTCCTCGGAGCGCGAGGCCAGGGCCTTGCGGTATTCGGGGCCGAAGGCGCTCTCGTAGACCCAGTCCGGCGGCCAGCCCAGGGGCAGGCGGCCATACTGGCCCAGCAGCAGGTTGCGGAAGGCGTCGTTGGCGTCGCAGTAGATGGCCAGCCGCTCGCGGCGCATATTGTCGGACATGTCGCGCTCGGGGGTGGCCACCACGTATTCCAGCACGTCGAGCAGGTCGCGCACGGCGCGCTCACCGCCGCGCTTGTGGGCCCCGGTCACGGCCAAAAACGCCGTGTTCCAGGTGATCTGCGAGCCGGGGGTCACGTCGTGGTAGCGCACGATCTGGCGCGTGCCGGCCAGGAACTTGAGCATGTAGGGCAACAGGTGGATGTGGCCCTGCTTCATGGCCCCCTCCTGGGAGGAGGAGGTCGCCCCGCCGGGCATGCCGTGGTCCACCACGTCGTAGTCGATGCCCTGGAAATACGGCGCGGTGTAGCGGTCGTAGTAGGGCATGATCTGCTTGAGCACGAAGTTGCAGGTGCGGATCATTTCCTTGTTCAGGTTGGTCTTCAGGCCCAGCTCCTGCTCCAGGTAGGCCGCCGTGGAGAGCACCTCGCCCTGGCCGTACCAGCGCACGCTGGCGCCGATGGCCGTGTCCACGATGTGCGCCCCGGCCTTGGCCGCCGCGCCCACGGCGGGCACGAACAGCCCGTCGGTGTAGTGGCGGTGGTAGTGCAGCACCAGGTCGGGATACTTGCGGCGCAGGGCGCCCACCAGCTCGCGCATGAAGTGCGGCGGGCAGACCCCGGCCATGTCCTTCAGGCCGAGGATGAACAGCCGCTGGGCCTTCTTGGCGCTGACGCCCGCCACCTGGCGCACCAGGGTCACGATGGCCTCGGTCACGTCCAGGTAGTGTTGCACGGTGAAGCCCTTGGCCCAGGACAAGGAGATGGCCGGCTCGAAGATGTTGCGCTTGCTGGCCAGGGCGACCTCGGCAAAAGGCCGCATATTCTCGATATGGTTCAGGAAGTCGAAGCAGCGGATGACGTCGTAATGCTCATTGATCATCTCGCCGGTCTTGCGCATCAGGTTCGAGGGCTGGGGCTTGTAGCCCAGCACGTTGGTGGAGCGGATGAGGATCTGCTTGAGGGTCTTGGGCGCGAACTCGTTCCACAGCGCGGCCTCGGTGAACGGGTAGGTCATGTTGGCCAGCATGGCCACGTGGAAGTGCGCGCCGCCGCCGTTCTCCAGGGAGAAGAACCCGCAGTTGTCCAGGTACTGGGCGATGAGCTTGTCTTCGGCCCAGCGGAAGCGGTTGCCGCTGTTGGACTGGGTGATGTCGCGGGTGGTGGTGTCCATGAAGTGGACGTGGTCCGAGTCGCGCAGGTAGTCCAGGGTGGCTTGGCGGTCGTGGCGCGGATACGGGTACTTGTAGGCGTTGGGGTAGATGCGCGGCAGCACCACCTCGAGGTGGCCCATGCGCTTGTCGCGCCGCCCCCGGTATTCGCCAAGCTGCACGTAGGGGTTGTAGCCCTTGGCCGAGATCTCGGCCACCAGCCGCGACAGGCGCAGGGCTTCGGGCTCCCAGTCCACGTAGTCCATGAGCTCGGGATGCGTGCGCACGAAGTTGGTGTCGAACTCGGCGTCGCGGAAGGCCTGGTTGCGCACGATCTGGCGGTGGAAGGGGATGGTCGTCTTCAGCCCGCCGATATGGTACTCGCGCAGGGCGCGGTCCATGACGCGCAGGGCCTTTTTCCACGACTTACCGTAGGCCACCAGCAGCGAGGCCGCCGAATCGTACTGCGAGGGGAATTCGTAGCCTGCGGTGATGCACGAGTCGAGCCGGATGCCGGGGCCGCCCGGGGAGACGTAGCGCGTGATAACCCCGGAGTTGGGGGCGAAGTTCTTCTGCGGGTCCTCGCAGTTGATGCGCACCTGGATGGCGTGGTTCAGCGGCCGGGTGTCGCGCTTGTTCAGGCGCAGCTTGGCCCCGAAGGCCACGGCGATCTGCTCCTCCACCAGGTCCACGCCGTAGCGGATCTCGGTGATGCCGTGCTCCACCTGCAGGCGCGTGTTGACCTCGATGAGGTACGGCGTGCCGCTCTGGTCCACCAGAAATTCCACCGTGGCCAGGGAGAAGTAGTTCACGGCCTTGACCAGGCGGATGGCGTATTCCTTGAGCCGCTCGCGCAGCTCGGGGGTCATGCCCGCCCAGGGCGAGGGGGTGATCTCCACCAGCTTCTGGTGGTTGCGCTGCACGGTGCAGTCGCGCTCGTCGAAGGCGAAAGCGTTGCCAAAGCGGTCGGCCACCACCTGGATTTCGATGTGCCGCACGCTGGTCAGCAGGCGTTCCACGAACAGGCGCGGGTTGCCGAAGGAGGCCTGGGCCATGGCCGAGGCCTTGGCGAAGGCGTCCTCGAGCTGGTCGGGCCGGAAGACCTCGTAGATGCCGCGCCCGCCGCCGCCGCCCTCGGCCTTGAGCATGATGGGGTAGCCGATCTCCTCGGCGATGCGCCGGGCCTCGGGGATGCTCACTGCACCCTCGGAGCCGGGCACCACGGGCACGTCCAGGGTCTGGGCCAGACGGCGCACCTCGACCTTGTTGCCCAAAAGGCGCATGGCCGTGGCCTCGGGCCCCAGGAACAGGATGCCCGCGCGCTTGCATTTCTCGGGGAAGGAATCGTCCTCGGCGGCGAAGCCCCAGCCGGGATGGATGGCCACGATGCCGCGGGCCTTGGCCTTGCGGATGATGCGGTCGATGTCCAGGTAGGCGCGGGGGTTGTCGCCCAGCAGCAACAACTCCTGCACGCCGGACAGCACCGGGGAGGTTTTGTCCACGTCCGTGGCGGTCATGATGGCCACGGCCCCGCCCATCTCGCGGATGGTGCGGGCGATGCGCCGACCGGGAATGCCCCGGTTGGCCACGAGAATCTTCTTGCCGGAAAGCTCGTTGAGCACTTCCTTGAAAGGCTTGGGACGCAGTTGCTGCTCAGACAATTCCGTACACTCCCTTTGGGCTGATGGTCCTCAACCGTCCGTGCACCCCCCGGCGCAGCAGGCACGTCATGGCAGGAAAACGCTCCCGGAGTGCAGGGTCACCCTGCGGCCCGAACGCTCAAGGACAAGCCCCCCGTCAGGGGCCAGGCCGAGCAACCGGGCCGAAAAGTCGCCCTCCGCTTCGCGAACCCTCACCTCCCGGCCCACCCAGGCCAGGCGGAGGGTGAAGCTTTCCAGAAATTGTGCAGGACTGCCGCCGGAAACTTTCAGGGCATACCAATTTTCGGCCCGCTCCACAAGACTCCGCCACAGGGAGATAATCGATTTCATTTCCCCGTGGGCCGTCAGGAAATCCGCCCGGGGCACGGCGTCGTCACGCAGCTCGTGGTCCTGCGGGGCGCTGGCGAGGTTCAGCCCCAGGCCCACGAGCACCACGCCCCCGCGCTCCTCCACCAGGATGCCGCCGACCTTGCGCCCGCCCACCAGCAGATCGTTGGGCCATTTGACGCGCACGGCAAGGCCCCGGGCGGCCAGCTCGTCGCAGACCACGGCCCCGGCCAGCAGCGGCGCCAGCGCGGCCCACGGCCCCGGGGGCGCGGGCCAGCGCCAGGCCGCCAGCAGGTCGCCCGGGGCGCTGTGCCAGGCGCGGCGCAGCTGCCCGCGCCCGGCGCTCTGGGCCACGGCCAGCACGGCGCCCCACTCGGGCAGCGCGCCTTGCCCCGCCAGGGCCCAGCCCACGTCCAGGGCCGAGGTGCACGGGCCGCACACGCACAGCGGCGCGCCGGAAGGCGCCCCGGCGGCGCGGTGCAGGCCGTCGTCGTCCTCGACCCAGGGGCCCAGGGCGGCCACGTCCGCAGCCCACAGGGCATGCGCCGCCCCAAGGGCCTCGGGGCGCAGGGGGCGGGCCAGGCCGTCGAGGCCCGGGCCCAGGAGGCTGACTCCGGCTGGCAGGTGCATGGGCGGGTTGTACGCGTGCCCGCGTGCGCGGTCAATTCGTGATTGCGCCAGGATTCCAGGAAGAAGCACCTCGCCGCTTCTCCCCGCGCAAGGACCAAGGCACCGGCCACCCGCCACCCCATGGGAGAGGCCCGGCCCAGCGCCGGGCCCAAGCGCCCGGGGGCCGCGCAATCCCCCGCGCGGCGCGGCCATTGGCAAGGCTCCCCGGGGCTGCTATTGCTGGGCCATGCTCATCTGTCTGGTCGGCGGCGCGGTCCGCGACATGCTCCTGGGGCGCGAGGCCAACGACAGGGACTACCTCGTCCTGGGGGCGACCACGGCCCAGTTCCTGCGCCGCTTCCCGAGGGCCCGCCAGGTGGGCAAGGCCTTCCCGGTGTTCCTGGTGGGCGGGCAGGAGTTCGCCTTCCCGCGCGAAGGCGGGCGCGTGGCCTGCTGCGGCGGCGCCCAGGCCTGCGACCTGCTGGCCGACCTGGGGGCGGACCTTCTGGCGCGCGATTTCACCATCAACGCCCTGGCCCTGCCCCTGCCCGACTACCCCGCCGAGCCGGACCCGGCCCGGGTGCGCGAGCTGGCCGTGGGCCTGCCCCACTCCCTGGCGGACCTGGACGCGCGCCTGCTGCGCCCCGTGGGGCCGACCTCCCTGGACGACGACCCCCTGCGCGTGGTGCGCGCGGCGCGCTTTCTGGCGCGCATGCCCGACTTCGCGCCGCACCCCGACCTTGTGCCCGCCATGGCCCGGGCCGCCGCCGGGGCAGCCTTTGCCGCCCTGCCCCCCGAGCGCGTGGGCGCCGAGGTGCGCAAGGCCCTGTGCAGCCCGGCCCCGGGGCGGCTGCTGCGTGTGCTGGCCCAGGCCGGGGCCCTGGCGCCCTGGCTGGCCGAGCTGGCCGGGGCAGAGACCATCCCCGCCGGGCCCGCGCCCTGGCACGACGAAAGCACCCTGGAGCACACCGCCCAGGTCATGGACCGCCTGGCGGGCGACGAGCTGCCCTGCTGGATGGCCCTGGCCCACGACCTGGGCAAGACGGCCACCCCCCGGGAGCGCCACCCCAGCCACCACGGCCACGACCGCCTGGGCGCGCCCCTGGCCCGGGCCCTGGGCCAGCGCCTGGCCCTGCCCAACCGCTTCATCCAGGCCGGGGAGCTGGCCGCCGCCCTGCACATGACCGCCGCGCGCTACCCCGAGCTGCGCCCGGCCACGCGGGTGGACCTGCTGGACACCCTGCACCGCGCGCGGCTGGTGGAGGAGATGTTCCGCCTGGCGCAGGCCGACCACGGGCAGGACCACGCGCCCCTGGCCCGGCGCGACCTGCGGGCCATGCTCGCCGTGACCCTGCCCGGCCCGCTGCGCGGCCTGGGCGAGGAATCGGGCCGCCGCCTGCGCGAGCTGCGCTGCCAGGCCCTGGCCCGCCAGGGCGCCGCAGGCTAGCCCGGGCGGGCCAGGCAGCCGGAGAGGACTCGCGCACCGCCGGGCAGCCCTGGCCCTGCGGCGCTGCCCGCGCCGAGCCGACACGGCGCGCTCCCGCCCGGCGGACATTGTGAGGCCACGCATTTCAAATACTTTGACAATAAAATTCAATTGGGCATATTACAGGGTGCAGGGGCGAATGCCACACGGGCCCGCCGCCCCGCTGCGACAGGCCCGCCGAGACAGGAGAATTCAAGGAGGACATCCATGAGGCTGCTTACCCGTTCCGACTTCGACGGCCTGATCTGCGCCGTCCTGCTCAACGAGCTGGGGCTCATCGACGAATGGAAATTCGCCCACCCCAAGGATTTGCAGGATGGCACCATCGAAGTCTCCGAGAACGACATCCTGGCCAACGTGCCCTACGTCAAGGGCTGCGGGATGTGGTTCGACCACCACGCCTCCGAGGCTGCCCGCCTGGGCACGGACTTCGAGTTCAAGGGCGCCTACAAACAGGCCCCCAGCGCCGCGCGCGTGATCTGGGAATACTACGGCGGACACGACAAATTCCCCAAAGACTTCGATGAGATGATGACCGCCGTGGACAAGGTGGACGATGCGCAGCTCACCGAGGACGAGATCCTGAACCCCACGGGCTGGATCCTGCTCGGCTTCATCATGGACCCGCGCACCGGCCTGGGCCGCTTCCGCGACTACCGCATCAGCAACTACCGGCTCATGGAAGACCTCATCGAATACTGCCGCGCCATGCCCGTGGAAAAGATCCTGGAGCTGCCCGACGTGCGCGAGCGCGTGGACCGCTACAAGGAACAGGAGAAGCTCTTCCGCCAGATGCTGCTGGACAACTCCACCGCGCAGGGCAACGCCGTGATCATCGATCTGCGCGACCAGGAGACCATCTACGCGGGCAACCGCTTCATGATCTACGCCCTGTTCCCCAAGGCCAACATCTCCGTGCATGTGCTCTGGGGCCTGAACAAGCAGAACACCGTGTTCACCGTGGGCAAGAGCATCGTCAACCGCACCAGCAAGACCAACGTGGGCCAGCTCATGCTGCGCTACGGCGGCGGCGGGCACCAGGCCGTGGGCACCTGCCAGGTGGACAACGAGCGCGCCTCCAAGGTGCTGGACGAAATCCTGGCCAAGATCAACGCGGACGGCTGAGCCCCACCGGCCGCCCCGGCCCCATGGCAAACAAAAACCCCGCTTCGGCGGGGTTTTTGTTTGCCATGCGCGGGCGTGGCGGGACTTCGTCCGGCCTACAGGATCAGTCGCACGCTCTCGGGCAGCATTTCGAAATGGAACTGGCGGCCCGTGCCGCCCCATTCGCCGTCCAGTTGCAGGGCCTGGTCGCGGTCGCAGGTGATGGTCAAGGCCGTGCCGCGGTGGAAGACGCCCGTGGTGGGCGCGATCTTGAGGGCCGCCGCCGCCAGGGCCTTGAGGGAGGCCAGCCGCGAGCGGTTGTAGGCCCGCACGTGCAGGCAGGGATCGGTGATGGCGCCCCGGTTCACGCGCAGGCCGTAGCCGTAGAAGGGGTGCTTGGAGATGATGGTCGCCAGGGCCCGGGGCACGGGCAGCACCGTGGCCCCGTCGCGGATTTCCAGGTCCGCCGGGTCGTGCTCGGCCAGGGCGGCGGCAAAGGCCAGGGCGTAGCGCCCCAGGCCGTGGCCCAGCCGCGCCTCGTTGTACTTGCGCACGGTCAGGGCGTCGATGCCGATGCTGGCGAAAAACGCCTTGCGCGCGCCGTCCACGCGCATGATGCCCACGGCCCGGCCCTCGCCGCGCCGCACGCGCTCCAGGTAGCGCCCCCGGGCGCCGGGCAGGCCCAGGGCCCAGGCCAGGGCGTTGCCCGTGCCGAAGGGCAGGTAGCCCAGGGCCGCTGGGCCGCGCTCGCTGTTCAGGGCGTCGGTGAAGGTGCCGTCGCCGCCCGCCACCAGCAGCACCTCGAACTCCCGCGAGGCCTCGGCCACGCAGCTGCGGAACTCCGGAGCGCTGGCGCAGTCCAGCCCGAGCACCGGGGCGCCCAGGCTGCGGGCCACGGCGTCCAGCCGCCCGCGCGAGCGCCCGCCGCGCAGGCGCCCCGCCGCCGGGTTGGCCACCACGGCCACCCCCCGGCGCTGGCGCACGGCGGGGCTGGCGCAGGGGGCGCAGGGCCGCCCGCTCCGGCGCGGGGTCGGGGTTGCGTGTGCATTCATATCCTGGCTCCTTGATGCCCGGGCCGGGCGTCCGGCGGGCTTGCATGCCGTGTTGCCCCGCAGCGCGGGGGAAGGCGGCGACCATAGGCGCCCCGGCGATTTCGTGTCAACGAAACGGCAAAAATGTAACATTGCCCCCGGCCCGCGCCCGCAGTCCGTCCGGTCCCTCTCATCTCCCGTCCGCGGCCGGTCACGGGCGGGCAAGGACGCCCTGCCCCGAAACCGCCCCCGCCCGCCGCGCGCGGGCCAGCCCCATCCGTCAACAACCGCCTGCCCAACCGTTGCGCTTTCGCCCTGCCCGCCCCCGCCTGCGCCACCGGGCCAGGGCCGGGCGGCCCTCCCGTCTTGCACCCCGCGCGCCCCCCGCCACCGCTCCGCATCCTGCGCCCTCGCCGCGTGGCAACGCGGTGACGCCCGGGCGAAATTCCGGTGACGACGGCGCTTTGCGGGCCGTTGCGCGTTGTCACAATCCTGCGGGCGGTGTACCCATGCCCGCAGCCCCTGCCCGACGCCCGCGCACAACCCCGCGCCGCCCCCGGCGCCCGGAGCCCGCCGCCCATGAGAATCGCCATCTGCACCGACGCCTGGCAGCCGCAGACCAGCGGCGTGGTCACCACCCTGAACCGCATGACCGCCGGGCTCGCCGCGCGCGGCCACGAGGTGCTGGTCGTCCACCCCGGGCTGTTCCGCAGCGTGCCCTGCCCCACCTACCCGGACATCCGCCTGGCCGTGCTGCCCGGGCGGCGCCTGGGGCGGCTGCTGGACGAATTCGCGCCCCAGGCCGTGGCCGTGCCCGCCGAGGGCCCCCTGGGCCTGGCCGCGCGTAACCACTGCCTGCGCCGGGGCTGGCCGTTCACCACGGCCTTCATGACCCGCTTTCCCGACTACGTGCGCCTGCGCTCCGGGATGCCCGAGGCATGGACCTTCCGCGCCCTGCGCTGGTTCCACCGCCCGGCGGCGGCGACCATGGTCTCCACGCCCAGCCTGCGCGAGGAGCTCTCCCGCCGGGGCTTCGCCAACCTGCGCCACTGGGGCCGGGGGGTGGATACGGAGCTGTTTTGCCCGCGCGGCAAGGCCGCCCTGGACCTGCCCCGGCCCATCGCCATGTACATGGGCCGCGTGGCCGTGGAGAAGAACCTGGACGCCTTCCTGGGCCTGGACCTGCCCGGCTCCAAGGTGGTCATCGGCGACGGCCCGGCCCTGGAGGCCATGCGCCGCCGCTATCCCGCCGCGCGCTTCCTGGGCCGCAAGACCGGGCTGGACCTGGCCGTGCACCTGGACGCCGCCGACGTGTTCGTCTTTCCCAGCCGCACGGACACCTTCGGCATCGTGCTCATCGAGGCCATGGCCTGCGGGGTGCCCGTGGCGGCCTATCCGGTGCCGGGCCCGCGCGACGTGGTGGCCCATGGCCGCACCGGCTGGCTGGACGAGGACCTGAGCCACGCCGTGGACCGCGCCCTGGCCATGGACCCCGCCCAGTGCCGGGCCCTGGCCCTGGAGCACACCTGGGAGCGCAGCGTGGAACAGTTCCTGGGCAACCTGGTGCCCATCGCCTGAGGCCCCTTCCCTTTTGCGCGCCCCGGCCCTACCATGGCCCGGCGGCCCCGCCGCAAGGAAACCCATGCTCGCGTCCCTGATCCTCACCGCCCTGGCCCTTGGCGTGCTCACGGTCTGCACCGTGACCTACTGGCGCTTCTGGAGCACCGCCGTCGGCACGCCGCACATGGACCTGCTCCGCGAGCGTTCCGGGGGCCGCGTCTGGCGCTGGGCCGTGGCGGCCTTCGCATCCAGCCTAGTCAGCCAGGTGGCCAGCGTGGCGCTCTACCCGGCCTTCCTGCTCAAGAAATACTGGCTGGCGCCCCTGGAGCGCGACCCCGGCCCCGGGGCCGGGCCGCCGGTGCTCTTCGTCCACGGCTACACGCATACGGCCTCGGCCTGGGTCTTCTTCTCGGCCTGGTTCCGCGCTGGCGGATACCGCGACCTGCACGCCATGACCTACAACAGCCTGGTGGACAGCTTCGCGGGCATTGTGGCCCAGGTGCAGGACGAGGTGCGCCGCCTGGACGCGGCCCGGCCCGGGCGCGGGGTGGTCCTGGTGGGCCACAGCCTGGGCGGGCTGGCCATCCGCCAGTTCCTGAACACCAGCCCCCTGGCCGGACGGGTGCTGGCCGCCGTGACCCTGGGCGCGCCGCACCAGGGCAGCACCCTGGCCGGGCTGGGCCTGAGCGCCCTGGGCCGGACCCTGGCCTTCCGGGGCCCGCTGGTGCGCGCCGTGGAGGCCGCCGACAAACCGCCCGCCGTGCCCTGCCTGAGCATCTACTCGCCCATGGACAACATGGTCCTGCCCCCGGAGGGCCTGCGCATCGCGGTGCCGGGCTGGCACGAGCGGGAAGGCGCGCCGGTCTGCCATGTGGGCATGCTCTACCACAAGCCGACAGCACGCATCGTCCTTGATTTCCTGAAAGAAAACCTGCGCGGCAGGACGCCGCGCGGCTGAGGCCACCCGGAGCTCAGGCCCCCAGGCGGCGGTAGAGCTTCAGGTAGTCCGCCGCCATGCGCGCGGCGCTGAAGCGCTTCTGCCCGTGGAAGAACCCGCGTTCGCCCATGCGCCGGGCCAGCCCCGGGGTGGACAGCAGGGCCACCACGGCCTCCTCCAACTCCGCCCACTGCATGCTGCGCACGCAAATGCCCGCCTCGGGGTCGGAAAGCTGCTCGGGGATGCCCCCGGCGCCGAAGGCCGCCACGGCCAGGCCCTGGCTCATGGCCTCCAGCACGGTCAGCGGATGGTTGTCGGCCTGGCTGGGGTAGACCAGCACATCGGCGGCGCGCATGAAGGCGAGCATGGTGGCGTTGTCCACATAGGGCCAGAAGGTCACGCCGTCGCCGCGCCGCTCGTAGCGCCCGCCGCCGACGATGAAGCACTGCGCCCCGGGCACCCGGGCCCGGATGCGCGCGAAGGACTCCACCCACTGCCAGCCGCGCTTGTAGGCGGCCTCGGTGCCGCCGTGGGCGGCGAAAAGCAGCAGCGGCTCCGGCCCCAGGCCCAGGCGGGCGCGGGCTTCGGCGCGCGCGGGCACGCGCTCGGGCCAGGGGATGCCGTTGGGGATGACGCGCACGTCCAGCCCGGGCAGGGCCTGGCGGGCCATGTCCGCCAGCCAGCGCGAGGGCGCGGCCAGCGTGGGGCGCAGCCTGCCCAGCAGCTCGCGCCGCCCGGCGCAGGCCGCCCGGGCCTCCTCGAAGCCCCGGGGGCATGGGTCCGTGCAGCCCGTGCGCCACTCGCGGCAGCGCAGCGGGTAGGGGCAGCCGCCCGTGAGCGCGCGGCAGTCGTGCAGGGTCAGGAGCGTGCGCGCCCCCGCATAGAGCGCGCCGCGCAGGCAGGCCTGCCAGTCGGCGCTGGCGTGCAGGTGCAACAGCGCCGGGCCGTCGGCCAGGGCCCAGGCCCCGGCGGCCAGCGGCGAAACGCGCGCCTCGGCCCCGGGCACGCGGGCGGCGGGCGGCGCGGGCTCGGCCCCGGGGGCAGCGCCCGGGGCAGCCCCCGGGGCGTCATCCTGCTCGAAGCTCAGGCCCGCGTCGGCCCCGGCGGCCAGGAGCGCCTCGTGCAGCAGCCGGGCCACGCCCGTGGTGCCCCCGCGCAGGCGCAACAGGGTGTGCTGGCGCACCCGGGGCAGCTCCGCCGGGGCGCCGCCGCCTTGTGCGGCGCGGGAATCCAGGGAGCCGGGCCCGGCAGGCGCCTCGGGCACGTCAGTCCGCCCCGCCAGGGGCCTCGGCGTCCCCGGCGCGTTCCAGCAGGTCGTGCTTCAGGGCCCAGAGCACCAGGAAACGGGCCTGGGCGGCGTCCAGGGCGCAGGCCGCCGCCACCTTGGCCGCCAGTGCCCCCGCGCCCAGGGGCTTGCGCGCGAAAAACACCAGCCGGGCCACGGCCTGCGGGTCCACCAGCCCTTCCAGCCCGGCGCAGACGGTGATGTAGTCCTGCCCGCGATACACGGCCTCGCCCGTGCGCGACCAGCGCAGGGCCAGGGCGTCGTCCCAGGCCGCCGTGGGGTAGCCCGCGAAGGCCGCGCCGTAGGGCATGTGCAGCGGATGGGCCCGCCCGCGCAGGGCGGCCTCGTCCACGGGCGCGGCCCACAGCTCGTCCCACAGCTCCACATGGCGACGGACCACCGCGGCCCAGGTGAACCCGGCCTCCACCCGCGCCCGGGCGGCGTCGCCCATGGCCAGGCGCAGGGCGGGGTCCTGGGTCAGCCGCGCCAGGGCCCCGGCCAGGGCGGGCACGTCCACCGCCGTCTGCTGGGCCAGTAAAAGGTGCGACTGGTTGTCGAAGACCAGCGGCGCCAGGGCGTCCACGTCGGGGGTCGGGCCCGGGCCCAGGGTGGGCACCAGCAGGCCGGTGCGCCCATCCTCCACCAGGTCGCGGTAGCCGTCGTAGTCCGACACCACGCAGGGCAGCCCGAAGGCGGCGGCTTCCAGCACCGTGAGCCCGAAGGTCTCCTGGGGGTTGTCCACCGGCGAGAGAAACACGTCCGCCGCGTGGAACAGGGCGCACTTGGCCGCCTCGTCGGGCCGCGAAATCACGTCCAGGCGCAGCCCCGCGTTGGCCGCCAGGGCCGCCAGGGTGGCCGGATACGGGTCGCCCGCATCGGTCCAGCCCGCCACCAGCAGCCGCAGGCGCGCAAGGTCCACGCCCCCGGCGGCCATGCGCCGCGCGGCGCGCAGCACGGGCACGAGGTCCATCTTGGAATACTGCGAGATGCGCGCGAAGACCAGGATGGCGCACTGGTCGTCGTCCAGCCCCAGGCGGTCGCGCGCGGCGGCGCGCTGGGCCGGGGTCGGGGGCCGCAGGGCGTCGGTGTCCACGCCCAGGGGGATGCGCTCCACCCGGGGCCGGGGCAGCGGGCCGTAGCAGCCGTCCAGGTGGTCGTAGAGCGCGCCCAGCACGCCCACGGCCCCGCGCGAGGTGGCCACCACGCAGTCGCGCGGCGTGACCCCGGGCCAGAGGTGGGCCAAGAGGTCGCGCATGTAGCGCGTGTAGCTCAGGGAATGGGTGGGCGCGGTGATGGGGAACAGCGCCGGGGCCAGGGCGTTGCGCAGCCGGGCCAGGTGCGCGGGGCTGTTGATGCAGTCCGAGAGGTGGAAGCAGTGGTAGCGCGTGGCACCCAGGGCCCCGGGCAGCTCGCGGCGCGTGCGCACGCGCAGGCGCCCGTCGCCGTGCTGGGCCGGGAACTCGCGGGCCAGGAATTCGTCCACCCCCCGGGCCAGCACCTGGTCGCGCAGGAAGAAATGATACTCGTCCAGGGGGTCCAGGGTCAGCAGGGCGCGCAGGAAGGCCTCGTTGGCCACGCTGCGGCCCATGATCTCCCCGCCCTCGTGGAAGGGATCGAGGGTGGCCCAGATTTTCCGCGATTCCATGGTGTTTGATGATGAACCCGTTGGCGCCGCGCGTCAAGAACCCTGGGCCCGGGCCAGGGGCGCGGCCCGGCGCGCCCGGGCCACGTCCGCCGCGATGGCCCGCAGGGCGGCCACGTCCCGGGCGCGGGGGATGAGCCCGCGCTTGAAGGGCACGGCCCAGGCCTCGCCGCGCAAGAGCGCCCGGGCCCAGGCCAGCACTTCGGGGTCGAAGAAATACTTGTTGTCCGCCACGATCTGCGCCTTGGCCCGGCCATCGGCCAGCCGCGCGCGCCAGGAAAAATTGGCCCGGTGGTGGTTGTAGCAAAACAGCGGCGCGGGCACGCGCACCCCGGCAAACCCTGCCGCCGCCGCCTGGACCCAGAAGTCCCAATCCTCGTAGGCCGTGGCCGCCGAAAAGCCCCGGCTGGCGGCAAACACCTCGCGGCGCATCAGCGTGGCCAGGGTCAGGGGATTCTGGGTGCGCAGCAGGCCCGGGTCGAACTCCGGCAGGGCCACGTCGCGGCTGCCCCCGGGGCCGGACTCCACATAATCCGTATAGGCCAGGGCCACGCCCGGGTCGGCCTCCAGGGCGGCCACCGTGCGCGCCAGAAAGCCCGGGGCCAGCTCGTCGTCGGGGTCCAGGCACAGCAGGTAGCGCCCGGCGGCCACGCGCAGGCCCGCGTTGCGCACCGGGCCGGGGTGGCCCTGGTGGCGCAGGGGCAACACGCGCAGCCGCGCCAGCCCCAAGGCCGCGCCCAGGGCCCGGGCCACGGGCACGGACCCGTCGGTGCTGCCGTCGTCCACCACCACCAGCTCCACCCGCCCCAGGCCGAAGGTCTGCCCCGCGAGGCTGTCGAACAGGCGCGGCAGGTAGCAGGCGTAGTCGTAGTTGGCGACCACGATGGAAACCAGCGGTGTTTCGGGCATTGGGCGGTCCTGCCTCCTGGCGGGCGTTGCGGGGCGCTCGGGTGCCGGGCGCGCGGCGCGCCCCTGTCAGTTCATCGGCAGGGCCGCGCCGGGGGTTTAGCCCGCGCCCGCGCGGCAGTCAAAAATCCGACCGCCCGCCCCGGGGGTAAAAAATCCCCGCGCGCCAGGGCTGGCGCGCCCGGGCCCGGTCCGGCGACAGTTTGGCCCCGTTCTTGCTATCCAAACTGCGATTTCGCCCCCACAGCACAAAGGACGCCGCAATGAACACCGTGGAACCGAACATCCTCTTCTGGGGCCTGGGCCTCGCCGAGCTTGACGCCGTGCGCATCCAGACCGCCGTGCCCGGCTGCACCCTGCGCAACTGGCCCGAGTCCGCCCTGCCCGGCGAAACGGAAATGGACGAAGAGACGCCCTTTTTGATCTGGATTCCCATGCGCGTGTGGGAACGGCTGGACGCCGCCGGGCGCGCCGCCATCCTGGAATGGGACCCGCCGCAGAAAGTGCTGGTGCTCGACCCCGGCGGCGAGGCCGACCTGGAGGCCTTCATCGACATGGGCTTTCTGACCGTGTTGCGCCGCCCCCTGGCCGAGGCCAAGATCACCGACACCATGCGCAAGGCGGGCGAGGTCCATTCGCTCTACGAAGATATCATGCGCATGACCCGCGAGATTGCCCTGGAGCGGGAAATTCTCTCGCGCAAGACGGACTACCTGCTGTTTTTGAACAGCTTCATGGCCCGGGTGTCCGAAAGCCTGAACCCCGCGACCATCGTGGCCACCGCCCGCAAGGACCTGGCCGGGCTCATGCCCGTCACCGCCGCCCAGGGCATCTTCTGGCAGGAGATGGGCAAGGACACCATGGAGAGCGAAATCTTCCTGGCCTTCCACGAGGACGCCGCCGTGCAGGAGCAGTGGATCGAACTGCTGCTGGGCAGCGCGCGCAGGCTCTCGGGCGCCAAGGTGGAGAGCTACCAGCTGACCTACCTCATGGACGCCGACGCCGTGGCCCAGGGCGCGGACCTGACCCCGCGCGACGGCAGGCTGATGCTGCTGCCCCTCAAGGCGGGCGGGCGCAGCTTCGGCTGCCTGGCTCTGCTCACCGGCGAGGACGTGCGCCTGACGCGCCAGCAGCGCGATGTGCTCAACTCCGCCGTCAGCCACCTGGGCCTGGCGCTGAAAAACGCCCTGCTCTACCGCGAGGTCAAGCTGCGCGCCGACCACGACGGCCTCACGCGCATCTACAACCGCCACTATTTCGACGAGCGCATCGTGGAGGAGCTTTCCCGCGCCCAACGCTACGGGCAGGACATCTCCCTGCTCATCCTCGACCTGGACCACTTCAAGGCCGTGAACGACACCCACGGCCATCAGGCCGGGGACACGGTGCTCAAGGACGTGGGCCAACTGCTCCAGGACACCCTGCGCTCCACGGACTTCGCCGCGCGCTACGGCGGCGAGGAGTTCTGCGTCATCCTGCCGCACACCGGGCAGGCCCAGGCCCTGCTGCTGGCCGAGCGCCTGCGGGCCAAGGTCCAGGCCCTGCGCTTCTGCTTCGAGGGCCGGGAGCTTGCGGTCACGGCCAGCATCGGCGTCGCCTCCCTCACCCCGGGCGGCTTCTCGCGCAACGTGGACCTGGTCCGCGAAGCCGACCGCGCCCTGTACCTGGCCAAGGAGCGAGGCCGCAACCAGGTCTGCCTGGCCGGTGAATGCGGCGAGGACGCCCTGCGCAGGGACGCTGCGGGCTGAGCCCCCCGGCGCGGGCCGGCGCGTCACAGCACACAAATCCAAAGGCCGCCCCAGGGCGGCCTTTTTGCGTTCCACCCCCGCCCTTGACCCCCGCCCCGAAGGCGCCTATAGACAGAGCCCTTCCGGCACGGCGCCGGGATGGAGGCCGCCCTCCATCTAAAACATCACTCCGGAGTTTGACATGTCCAACGAGATGCTTTGGGTGGGCTTTGCCCTGTTCGACCTGACCATGGTCGTGGTGCTGCACCGCCTCTTCGGCAAGGCCGGGCTCTACGGCCTGATCGTTTTCAATCTCATCCTGTGCAACGTCCAGGTGCTCAAGACGGTGCAGCTCTTCGGGCTGACCACCACCCTGGGCAACGTGCTCTACGCCAGCGTGTTCCTGGCCACGGACATGCTCGGCGAGCTGTACGGCAAGGCCGAGGCCAAGCGCGGGGTCATGCTCGGCTTCACCGTGCTGGTGCTGGCCACGGTCTACATGCAGATCGCCCTGGCCTTCACGCCCACCGCCGACGACTTCGCCCAGCCGCACCTGGAAGCCATCTTCGGCGTACTGCCGCGCATCGCCCTGGCCAGCATGGCGGCCTATCTCGTGTCCCAGCTCCACGACGTGTGGGCGTTCCACTTCTGGAAGAGCCGCACCGGCGACTCCATGCTCTGGCTGCGCAACAACGCCAGCACCCTGGTCAGCCAGCTGCTGGATTCGTCCATCTTCTGCGTCGTCGCGTTCTGGGGCGTGTTCCCCGGGCCGGTGCTGCTGGAGATCATGTTCACCACCTACGCCTTCAAGAGCTTCGTGGCCCTGCTGGACACGCCGTTCCTCTACCTTGCGCGGCGCGTGGGCACGGTTGCGGGCCGGGCCGGGTCCTGATACACTGGGGGCTTGCCTGCAATCGACAACCCCCGAGGAATCCCCATGCAACAGGTCCAACTGCTGATCGTCGGCCAGGGCCCCGCCGGCCTCAGCGCTGCAATCTACGCCGCCCGGGCGGGCATCGAGACCGTCGTGGTCGGCCTGACCCCCAAGATCGACGCAGACTACGACATCGACAACTATTTCGGCTTCCCCGAGACCACCAAGGCCAACGACATCATGGCCGCCGGGCGTACCCAGGCCCAGCGCTTCGGCGCCCAGATCGTCACCGCCCGGGTGCTGGGCATCCACATGAACGAGGCCATGCGCTTCGAGGTCAAGACCGAGTCCGGCCACTACGACGCCTGCGCCGTGATCCTGGCCACGGGCGTCTCCAAGGTCCGCCCCGGCATCTCCAACTTCGACGACTACGACGGCAAGGGCATCTCCTACTGCGTGTCGTGCGACGGATTCTTCTACCGGGGCCGCCCGGTGGTGGCCCTGGGCGAAGGCGTCTACGCCGCCAGCCAGGCCCTGGAGCTGCTGGCCTACACCGACAAGGTCGCCTTGTGCACCCAGGGCAAGGAAATGACCATCTCCAAGGAATACCTGAAGAAGCTCGAAGAGGCCAACATCGCGGTCCTCACAGGCAAGATCGTGGAGCTGCGCGGGGCCCCGGCCCTGGACACCCTGGTCTTCGAGGACGGCCAGACCTACGCCGCCGACGGCCTGTTCATCGCCATGGGCGAGGCCTCCTCGTCGGACTTCGCCTGGACCCTGGGCCTGGAGCGCAACGGCAACCACATCGTGGCCAACGCCATGCAGGAGACGAACATCCCCGGCGTGTACGCCGCGGGCGACTGCGTGGGCCGCTTCGCCCAGATCAGCGTGGCCGTGGGCGAGGGCGCCATCGCCGCCCGTCAGGCCATCAAGTACTGCCGCGACAAGTGCCCCAAGGCCAAGGCCTGAGCCGCCAGGCAGGGCGCCTTTTCCCGCCGGGTCCCAGCTGGGGCCCGGCGTTTTTTTCCGCCCCGGGCCCGGCCCGGCGCACCGGGCAACCCCCGCGCAGCCTTGACACAATGCACCATACAAGGATATGAAATTCGGCTTGGCGAGCACCAGATGGGCCAATAGCTCAGTTGGCAGAGCCCCCGGCTCATAACCGGATGGTCGCAGGTTCGACCCCTGCTTGGCCCACCACGACCTCCCGGCCCGCCAGGCAGACGGCAACCGCACGCGTCCCCCATCCCGGAGCCCCCGGGAGCCGGGCGGATGCTGGAGAGACCATGGATCACGCCGCGCTCATCGCCTGCATCGAGCAGATCGCCCCGCCCGCCGGGGCCGCCGCGTGGGACAACTGCGGCGTGCAGGTGGCCGGAACGCGCCAGGACGTGCGCAGGCTGGCCGTGACCATCGACCCCGCGCCCGAGCGGCTGCGCGAGGCCCTGGCCTGGGGGGCGGACATGGTGCTCACGCACCACCCGCTGTACATGGAGCCCCGGCCCCTGTCGCACCCGGGCTATTTTCTCGACGCCGCGCGGGCGATGCTCGCGTCCGGGGCCTGGCTCTTCGCGGCGCATACCTCCCTGGACGTGCAGCCCGCGGGCCCGGCGGGCTGGCTGGCGCGCGCCCTGGAGCTGACGGGCCTGCGCGTGCTCGAACCCACGGGGCCCGACGCCCCGCGCACGGGCTTCGGGCTGGCGGGCGAGCTGCCCGCGCCCCTGCCCTGGGACGACTTCGCCGCGCGGCTGGCCGACTGCGTGGAGCGCGATTTCTGGGCCCTGGCGGGCGAGACGCCCCGCACGGTGGGCACCGTGGCCTACTGCACGGGTTCGGGCGCGGCCCTGGGCGGCGCGGCCCGCGCGGCGGGCGCCGATGTGCTCGTCACCGGCGATTTGAAGTACCACCAGGCCATGGAGGCCGAGATTTTCACCATCGATGTGGGCCATTTCTCCCTGGAGGAGCGTATGGTCCGCGAGATGGCCGCCCTGCTGGACGAGCGTCTCGGCCCGCAGGGCGTCGCAGTGCGTTTTTTCCCCGGCAGCGACCCCTTGCGGGTCCACCTGCCCCGATAGGCGCTCCGGGCCCCGCCCGGAACCGTGCAACCAAGGCCGGCCCCGCAGGGCTGCGCATACCGAAGCGGTCGCCGCGTGCGGCCATGGGAGGATAGCCCCTTGAGCATGTACCTCGAACAGATCGAAAAACTCGTCGTGCTCCAGAAGGTGGACGGCGAGATCCTCGTCCTCGAAGAGGAACTGGGCAGCATGCCCCGCGAGCTGGCCGAACTGGAGGCCAAGAACGCCGAATTCCTCGAGCGCAAGGCCGTGCTCGAAGACAAGCTCGACATCCTCCAGACCCAGCGCAAGCGGCTGGACCTGGAGATCGACGACAACACCTCGCGCATCAAGAAGAGCAAGAATAAGCTCATGATGGCTGGCAACACCCGCGAATACCACGCCATGATGCGCGAGATGGACAACATGGAGAAGGCCACGCGCAACCGCGAGGAAGAGAAGGTCGCCCTGGCCGAAGAGCTGGAGCGCCAGACCACCCTGCTCGACGAGCTGCAAAAGGAGCACGCCGAGCTGACGGCCCGCCTGGACGAGTACCAGGGCAACCTGAAGAAGCGCTCGGCCTCGGCCCGCAAGCGCCTGGCCGAGCTGCAAAAGGAGCGCGAGGATGCCTGCGTGGTCGTGCCCGGCCCGGTGCTCAAGCGCTACGAGTTCATCCGCGAGCGCATCTCCAACCCGGTCATCGTGCCGGTGACGGCGGGCGTGTGCTCGGGCTGCTTCATCCAGATTCCGCCCCAGGCCTTCAACGACCTGCAAAAGGGCGAAACCATCCTGTCGTGCCCCAACTGCCAGCGCCTGATCTACTGGTGCGAGCACTTCCAGGCCTGCGACTCCAACCTGGCCGCCGCCGCCGCGCGCACCATCGTGCCCATGGTCGATGACGAGGACGAGGCCGGGCCCGACGACGCCGGGTACGACGAGGAGCCCCGCTACTCCGACGACCACGACGGCCCCGACGACCACGACGCGGACAGCGATGACCGCTGACCCGCGCTTCCGCCCGGCCCTGGACTGCGGAGCCGGGCGGACTTAGCTGGATATTTGGGAGCCGGACGGGCCATCGCCGCGGCCCGCAAGGGCCGGAGAGGAAAGTCCGGGCTCCGCAGGGCAGGACGCTGGATAACGTCCAGGGGGCGAAATCCCCGGAAAGTGCCACAGAAAGCAAACCGCCCTCCTCGGAGGGTAAGGGTGAAACGGTGGGGTAAGAGCCCACCAGCGGCCAGGGTGACCTGGCCGGCTCGGCAAACCCCGTCCGGAGCAAGGCCAAATAGGAAGGCGATCGAGGCTGGCCCGGCCGATGCCTTCGGGTAGGCTGCTTGAGGCGGCGGGCAACCGTCGTCCTAGAGGAATGATGGCCACCCCGAAAGGGGAACAGAACCCGGCTTACAGTCCGGCTCCCATTTCTTCGACGACTACACAGCCGGGCGCGCCCGGGGGCATCCCCCCGGCGCGCCCGCAGCGCATCCGGGAGGTGCGATGAGCACATGGGCCGTGGTTCTGGCCGCTGGCAGCGGCACGCGGATGGCCGCCGCCGGGCTCGGCACGGGCAAGCAGTTCCTGCCCTGGCGCGGGGCGCCGCTGTACTGGGCCAGCGTGCGCACCCTGGCCCGCGTGGCCGGGGTCCAGGGGCTGGTGCTGGCCTTCCCCGCCGCCGATTTCGAGCGGGCCCGGGCCGAGGCCGAGGCCCTGGCCGCCGCCGAGGACCCCGGCCTGCCCCTGCGCTTCGCCCCGGGCGGGGCGCGCCGCCAGGATTCGGTGGCCGCCGCCCTGGCCGCGCTGCCCCCGGGCTGCATGCGGGTGCTGGTCCACGACGCGGCGCGGCCCTTCGCCTCCGCCGCCCTGGTCACGGCGCTGCTGGCGGCCCTGGACGCGGGCGCCCGCGCGGCCATTCCCGCCGTGCCCGTGAAGGATACGGTCAAGCGCGTGGCCGGGGGCCGCGTGGCCGCCACCCTGCCCCGGGCGGAGCTGGCGGCGGTGCAGACGCCCCAGGCCTTCGTCCTGGCCGACCTGCTGGCCGCCCACGAGCACTGCGCCCGCCACGGGCAGGACGTGACCGACGACGCGTCCATGGTCGAGGCCCTGGGCCTGGAGGTGGCCGTGGTGCCCGGCGAGGAGGCCAACGTGAAGATCACCACCCCGGAGGACCTGCGCATGCTCGCCCCGCACCCCGCGCCCCGCGTGCCCGTCACCGGCTGGGGCTACGATGTCCACAAGTACGGCCCCGGGCGGCCCATGGTCCTGGGCACGGTGCCCATCCAGGGCGGGCCGGAGGTCGTCGCCCACTCCGACGGCGACGTGCTGCTGCACGCCCTGGCCGACGCCCTGCTGGGCTGCCTGGGCCGGGGCGACATCGGCGAACATTTCCCGGACACCGACCCGCGCTACGAGGCCGTGCCCTCCGCCGTGCTGGTCAACGAGGTGCTGGAAATGGCGCTGGAGGCCGGGGTCGAGGTCGTCCACGCCGACCTGACCGTCATCTGCCAGGTGCCGCGCCTGGCGCCCTGGAAGGCGCAGATCCAGGCCGCCGTGGCCGGGCTGCTGCGCCTGCCTCCGGAGCGGGTCAACGTCAAGGCCACCACCGAGGAGGGCCTGGGCTTCACCGGCGAAAAGAAGGGCATCAAGGCCGTGGCCTGCGTCAGCGCCCTGCTCCCGGGCTGAGGCCGCCCGGCCCCGGAAAAGGCACACCCCGCCCCCGCTGCCCGGCGCACCCCCCGCCGCCCGGCGCGCCACAGGCCGCAATAAAAGCCGACCCGCCATTCCAGACGGGTCGGCTTTCGTTTCGCGGCCCTGGCGCGGCAGGACCCCTAGGCCATGGAATCCACGTTCGCGGAGCCCTGGTCCAGCAGCGTGCCCAGGTCCTGCCCGGACTGCGCGTCCTGCTGCCCGTAGGCCTGGCTGTAGGCCTGGATGGCCTCGCGCAGCAGCTTGGCCATGGAGCCGCTCGACCCGGTCTGCTGCCCGGAGCCCAGGCCCATGGCCGCGAGGTCTTCCGCGCTCACGCCGTAGAACTCGGCCCATTCCTCCTGGGTCACGATGCCGTCGCCGTTGAGGTCGGCCTCCTGGGTGGAGGACGAGGAGCCCGAGGCGGCGGCCCCGCTCACGGAGGTTTCGGCGGCCTGCTCCTCTTGCGCGTCGCTCCCGGCGCCCTGGGAGCCGCCGCCCTGGGTGGCCGCCAGCAGCGCGTCGTCCTGGGTGATACCGAAGTACTCGAGCACCTCCTCGGGGCTGACCACGCCGTCGCCGTCGGCGTCGGCAGCCTCGGTCTCGCCCGATTCGTCCAGGGCCTGCATCAGCGAGCCGATGAGCCCGCCGTCGTCGCCCTCGGGCCGCTCGCCCATGCGCATCTGGTTCATCATCGCCAGATTTTCCCGCATGGCCTCGAGCTTTTCCATGAGCGCGGCAAGCTCGTCCTCGCTCAGTTCCTCGTTGCCGTCCGCGTCGAACTCCTCCATGAGCTTGGCCGACAACGACGCGCTGGTGTCATCGGCCCCGCCCGAGGATTGCGACGCGGACTGCATCATCGCCAGCAGTTCCTGCAGCGACGATGCGCCCTGTCCGCCTACGCTGGAAATGGACATGTCCTTGCTCCTTGGTTTGTGCCCCCGGCTGGAAAGGGAGGCGGCTGCACTTTCTGCCGCCCCCCGGCCGTTGGACGCCGGACATGCAAGAACCTTCCCCGGGCAGGGCCCTGGAACGTCCTGGTTTGTTTTGGATTTTTCAAGATTTGTTAAGCGGGGCGGCGCACGGTGGCCCGCGCCGCCGCCGGGCCGCGCCGCCCTGCCCCGCGCGCGCCTGGGCCTTTGACGGGCCGCAGCGTTTCGGGCATGATGCCCAACCGGCCAGCAGCGGCCCAGGGCGCCCCGGCCCGCCAACGAAATCCACACGCCACGGAGCATTCCCCGATGCAGCTCTACAATACCATGACCCGCCGCAAGGAAGAGTTCACGCCCCTGCGCGACAACCACGTGCGCATGTACGCCTGCGGCATCACGGCCTACGACTACTGCCACATCGGCCACGCCCGCTCGGCGGTGGTCTTCGACGTGCTTGTGCGCACCCTGCGCCACATGGGCTACACCGTGACCTTCGCGCGCAACTTCACGGACATCGACGACAAGATCATCGTGCGCGCCAACGAGAACGGCGAGGACCCCATGGCCCTGGCCGAGCGCTTCATCCAGGCCTTCTACGAGGACATGGACCGCCTGGGCATCCTGCGCGCCGACGTGGAGCCCCGCTGCACCACGCACATCCCCGAGATGCTCGTGCTGACCGAAGAGCTGATCGCCAAGGGCCACGCCTACGCCACGCCCTCGGGCGACGTGTATTTCCGGGTCCGCTCCTTCGCGGGCTACGCCAAGCTCTCGGGCCGCGACATCGACGAGATGCGCGCGGGCGCGCGCGTGGCCCCCGGCGAGGAAAAGGAAGACCCCCTGGACTTCGCCCTGTGGAAGGCCGCCAAGCCCGGCGAGCCCACCTGGGACAGCCCCTGGGGCCCGGGCCGCCCCGGCTGGCACCTGGAGTGCTCGGCCATGAGCGACAAGCACCTCGGCCTGCCGCTGGACATCCATGGCGGCGGGCAGGACCTGATCTTCCCGCACCACGAGAACGAGATCGCCCAGACCGAGGCCGCCACGGGCACGGAAATGGCCCGCTTCTGGGTCCACAACGGCTTCGTGCAGGTGGACTCGGAAAAAATGTCCAAGAGCCTGGGCAACTTCAAGACCATCCGCGAGATCATGGATGCCTACCTGCCCGAGACGCTGCGCTATTTCCTGCTGACCAAGCACTACCGCAGCCCCATCGACTTCACCCTGGACAACATGGACGAGGCCGAAAAGAACCTGCGGCGCATCTACACCGCGCGCCAGGAGATGGCCGCGGCCCTGGCGGGCACCAAATGGGCCGGAGCGGACCTGCCCGCCGAGCTGGCCACCGAGCTGGCCGAGCAGGAAGCCGCCTGGGAGGCGGCCATGGCCGACGACATGAACACCGCCCAGGCCCTGGGCCATGTGTTCAACCTCGTGCGCCTGGCCGGGCGCATCGCCGAGGACAAGGCCCTGCGCAAGACCCAGGGCGCCAAGACCGCCTGGGAACGCATCCAGGCCGACCTGGACACCTGGGGCGCGGTGCTGGGCGTCTTCACCCAGGACCCGGCGCAGTTCCTCGCCGCCCTGCGCGACACCCAGGCCCGGCGCAAGGGCATCGACGCCGCCCAGGTCCAGGCCCTGCTGGACCAGCGCGCCGCCGCCCGCGCCGCCAAGGACTTCGCCGCCTCCGACGCCCTGCGCGACCAGCTCGCCGCCCTGGGCGCCACGGTCAAGGACACCCCCGCCGGACAGGTCTGGGACGTGGCCTAGTTCTTCGGGTGCGCCAGGACGGCGCCCGAAAGAACTGCGGGATCACAGGCCAATTCCGCCCCGGACCGCCCCCCCCCCGACCAGCAACACCCGCCCCCAGCACGCAGGGCGGGCGCATTGGTATTGCCCAGGGAAGGCTTCCTCGCTATACAAGGGCTACAGTTGGAAAGCCCTGGCTGGAGATGCAGGCGGCAGGCGAAGGGGAGAGACGATTCCTGTCGGCGACCGGGCTGGTCGGCATGGCCCATTTCCGCCATAACAGGCGCTCATGGTTCCATTCAAATTTTGGGGCACCCTCATGCCTGGTGGAGACGGCGCCATGACCAACAAAGCAGTGGCCTGAAGCGAACGAAGGAAGGATATGTCTTTGCGCAGGGCGACAATCGATCCTTGCCTGCCACGCACAGCACAACCGGGAACCAGCCGGGGCGTCCCCGGCAATCCGGTGGCCACGTTTCTTTTCGTTTTCGTCGGCACCTTGCTCATGCTCTCCCTGTTCGTTTCTGCGGCCTGGAGCCAGGAGCAGAAGACGATACGGCTGGTGGGCTTCAAGTACCCGCCCTTCTATCAGGAACAGGGCGATACCGTGGAAGGCATCGCCATCGACATTGCGCATGTGCTCTTCGCCCGTCTCGGTTTGACTGCCGAAACCAACGTCTATCCCCTGAAGAGAACGTTGCTGCTCCTTGAACAGGGCCGTGCAGACGGCACGATGATCCTGATCCAGACTCCCGAAAGATCCGAGTATCTGCACTTCACGGACCCCGTCATGACGGTGCGCGGTCTTATCTGGTCTGTGGCAGGCAGGGAGGGCGGGGCCGTGGACTTCGACACGCTGGAAGAGTTGCGGCCCTACAAGGTCGGCGTGACCCAGGGGTACAGCTATGGTCACGAGTTCGACAAAATACTCGCGACAATGGACGTCGAGGTCGCGAATACGGACTATCAGAGCTATCTGATGCTGTTATCGCGCAGAACAGACATTGTTCCCGGAAACGAGATCGTCGCCAAGGGCTTGTTCAAGAAGCATCCCGAGCTTCGTGGCAAGTTCGTCCATTCGGAGCAAGCCTTCATCAAGTGGGACCTGCGCATCGCCATAAGCAAGAAGTCCCCTGTCGCGGCCCTGGTACCCGAAATCAACGCGGTGCTGGCGGACATGAAGCGCGAGGGGCTCATGGACGAGATCGTCAAACGCTATACACAGTAGGCTGTCGGCACGCGGGGCAGGCGCCCCGGGCCGGGGGCGGGGCGGCCCGGAAGGGATTCCCGAACCACCCTGCTCCCGCCCTGGCCCCCCGCGTGCCCGGGGCAACCCGCTAGGCCAGCATGCCGCCGCTCTGGGCGTACTTGAGGACGCCTTCGGCGCAACGGAAGCCCAGGGCGCCCACGGTGCCCGTGGGGTTGCAGCCGCCGTTGTGCGGGAAGTTGCCCGCACCGACCACGAAGAGGTTCTCGGCGTCCCAGTGTTGCAGGTAGGAGTTGACCACGCTGTCCTGCGGGCTCTTGCCCATGATGGTGCCGCCGGTGTTGTGCGTGGTCTGGTAGGGCACGATGTTGTAGTCCTTGATCATGCCCCGGGGCGCGACGGCCACCGTGTCCATGTTCCTGACGATCTCCTCGATCTTCGTGTTGAGATGCGCGAACAGCGCCTTGTCGTGGTCGGTGAAGTTGTAGGTCATGCGCAGCAGGGGCAGGCCGTAGGCGTCCTTGTAGGTCGGGTCCAGGTCCAGGAAGTTGGCCCGGTGCGGCATGGACGCGCCCTGCGCGCCGACCCCGAAGCTGCGGTTGAAGTTGTGCAGGGAGCTCTTCTTGAACTCCGCGCCCCAGGTCGGGGTGCCGGGGGTGGTGATGTTCGCGGCGATGGGCCGCCTGCCCGTCTGCGAGATGGCGATGCAGCCGCCGTGGATGAAGTCCAGCCAGGAATGGTCGAAGGCGTCGGCGTTCAGGTCGTCGATGACCATGCCCAGGGCCCCGGCCCCGGCGTAGAGATTCGTGGGCTCCTTCAGGTAGCCTGTGGCGCCGGGCAGGATCTGGTAGCAGTAACCCCGGCCCAGCGTGCCCTTGCCCGTGGCGGGGTCGTACTGGCGGCCGATCTTTGAAACCATCAGCAGCTTGGCGTTGTTGAGCACATAGCTGGACAGCACCACCACGTCCGCAGGCTGGATGAACTCTTCCAGGGTCAGCGTGTTCACATAGCGCACGCCCGTGACCTTGTTGCCCTTCTTCAGGATTTCCAGAACGTTGCAGTTGCAGCGCACTTCGCAGTTGCCGGTTTTCTCCGCCACGGGGATGAAGGTGTTGGTCGGCTGGGCCTTGGCGTCGTATTCGCAGGCGAAGCGCTCGCAGAACCCGCAATACTGGCAGGGGTTGAGCTGCATGCCGTCCGTGGTGGTGTACGGCTCGGAGGCGATGGCCGCCGGGATGTGGTAGGGGTGGTAGCCCAGCTCCCGGGTCGCCTTCTCGAAGAGCTTCATGCCCGGGGTCGTGGCCAGCGGCGGCATGGGCCAGGGCTTGGAGCGCGCGCCGTCGAAGTGCCCCGGCTCGCCGGACACCCCGATGGCGTACTCGAATTTGGTGAAGTACGGCTCCAGCTCCTCGTAGGTCAGCGGGTAGTCCTGGATCTGGTACTCCGGGCCGAGCTTCTTCTTGCCGTAGCGCTCGTCGGTCATGGTCTTGAGCTGGAAGTCGTAGGGCTTGAAACGGTAGTTCATGCCGTTCCAGTGCTCGCCCGCGCCGCCCAGCCCGTCGCCCAGGCAGAACGAGCCCATGCGCCGCATGGGCAGGGCGGGCATCTTTTCGGAATTGCGGAAGGTTATGGTTTCCTTGGACAGGTCCTGCATCAGGCCGAAGTTGATGGCGTAGCGCCACTCGTCGTGGATTTCCTGGAAATCCTGCAACCCCCGCCTGCCGCCACGCTCCAGGCCGACCACGGAAAGCCCCGCCTTGGCGCATTCCGCCAGGGCGATGCCCGCCGTGAAGCCCACGCCCACCGTGACCACGTTCACTTTCTTCATTTCTTTCGCCATGGTCGCCTCCTACTGCATGCTGGCCAGGGATATGGGTTCGACCTTGTCGAAGCCGTCGTTTTCGATGAGGTGCGTGTAGACCATCTGCGCGCCCGGGTAGTCCTTCAGGCGCCAGCCGTCCATGTTGTTGTTCCCGTTGTAGATGGGGTCCGCATAGCAGCCCGCCAGCACGGCCCCGCGCAGCTCGGCGAAGAAATAGGACGAGGTGAAGCCCTCGGTGGGCAGCTCCCCGGCCTGGCACAGCTTGAGGATCTCGTCCTGCTCGGCGCCGGGAAGCGCGGGGAAGTCCTTCTTGTGGCGCTGCTGCGCCGCGTCGTTCAGGGCCAGCAGGCCCTGGCGGAACAGGTCGCGGCGGATGAGGGCCGTCTGCGGGCCCTGGGTGGGCGCGCCGGGGGCGAAGGGGCCCTGCATGTATTCGCGGGCGTTGTAGCCCCAGGCGCCCGCAAGCTGGTTGTCGATGAAGTACGGCACGGCCAGCTCGATGGCGCCGGGCCCGAGCTCGTCCTTGGGGAAAATCCGCTCCGCCGCGCTGGACAGGATGGAGAATTCCAGCGTGTTGGTGAAGAACATCTTGCCGCGGTGCAGGTTCACGTCTTCGGAAGCGCCATGGCTGTGCCCCTCGTGCTGCGCGGCGGCGCCGACCATGGGCAGGGCCATGGTCCCCAAGGCGGCAGCCCCCGCCGCGATGCCCGTGGTTTTGAGAAAATTGCGCCGCGAAACCTTGGTGTCGTCTGCCATGGGATGCCTCCTTTGCATGGGCGTACGGTCGCGGCCCGGGAAAACCTTCCGGGCCACGCCGGTCAGAATACTGGACTCTTAGGATCGGAATCTAGCAGACAGCGCGCACAATGAAAAGGCCTGTCGCCGATTTTTCCTTTTCTCTCTAGGATTTTACAGCGGGAGGACGCCGGAGGGCACCCTTGGAACGGACCCTGCCCGCACTCGTCGGAAACTGCCTGGCCCGATCGCCCGCGCGGCTGGCTGGCGGGCGTGGCGAAGATGGAACGGGGAGAAAAAATCGCAGGAAGCCGTTGCGCGCTTGAACAGATAGAATTCCCAGGCGCAACAAAGGACTTCCAGGATCACAGGAGGAGCGGAGGCAGCGGGGAGAAAGGAGCCTGGAAAGGGCGTCGAACGAAGGGCGGGCGGCAGTTATAGGGAAACCCGGAGGAAACCGGGGCGGGGGAAAGGCAGAGTCAGGTGAATACTCTCTCTGTACACTCCGGAAAACGGCGACTGCTGTGCATCACGCGGAGAATATACACATTGTCTTCATCCACCATGTAGATCAATGCATACGGCGTATTCTTGACGAGCCATTCCCGGGTGTTTGGTATCCTCCCCGGTTTGCCAGCGCCGGGAAGCGTGGCGAGATGTTCAGGACCCTTGAAGATGCGTTTGACGTACGCTTCAACGCTTTCGAACGCCACGCCCTGGGCAAGAAGATATTCCGTAATGCCGTCCAAGTCCTCCCAGGCGCTTGCCGTCCATTTGATGGACAGCGCCTTACGGGGCGACATTGAAGCCCTTGGCCTTCAACCGCGCCGCCATTTCGTCCTGGTCGATGACGCGGCCAGCGTGCACATCGTCTAGCCCTTTTTGCACCGCGTCCAGATACCACGCCTCGCGCTCAAGGTACTGGGCCACGGCTTCCTTGATGATCCAGGCGCGCGATCTGTCCAGCTGCTCGGCCAGCTTGTCCAACCGCTCGCGGATTTCCGGCTCAAGCCGGACTGTCGTGACGGATTGCATCATGTTCTCCCTGCGTATTCGCGTGTATTCTTTCGTATGCGCCAAGCATACGCCGCTGGCAGCCCTTTGGCAAGTCGGCGCCCCCTGCCCTGCATCGCATGCGGCGCAGGGGGGCCGGGTTGTTGCCTGTTCAGGCTGGATTTTGGCGGGGCACCACGGCGCGTCTGCCCGCCCGAAGGAGACGCCAGACCTGATGCGGACTGGAATTTGGTGCAGGACCACCCCACCCCGGGGCGAGCGCGGGGCCAACGGAATCAAAAAAGACAAGGAATCAAGGAAGAGAAGAACGCGCCGAACGCGCGGAAAACGACTGCGAGCCAGGCGCTTGCGATACCCGTCAGCCCCCGCCCTCTTTGCCCCGCCCGAACAGCCGCGTTTGCAACACAGCGATATTCTTGACCTCCCCCGGGTGCAGGACCGGGGCGTGGCCCAGGCGGGCGGCTTGTTTGAGGCGGATGTCGTGGGAGGCCACGGGGCGGATCTGGCCGTTTAAGTCGATTTCGCCCCATGTCACGGCGCCCTCGGGCAGGGCGCGGTCGTAGAAGCTCGACAGCACGGCGGCGACGATGGCGGCGTCCAGGGCGGGGTCGGCCAGCTTCATGCCGCCGCCGATCTTGGCGTAGATGTCCACGCCGCCCAGGTTCAGGCGCAGCTTCTTTTCCATCACCGCCAGCAGCAGGTGCAGGCGGTTGGCATCGAAGCCCAGGGCCGTGCGCCGGGGGATGGCCAGGAAGGTCTTGGTCACCAGGGCCTGGACCTCCACGGCAAAGGGCCGCTGGCCCGAGACGGCCATGCACAGCGCCGCGCCGGACAGGCCGGGGTCGCGGTCCTGCAAAAAGAAAGTGGACGGGTCGTCCACCACTTCCATGCCCGCGCCAGTCATGTGGAACAGCAGGATTTCATGCGCCGGGCCGAAGCGGTTCTTCATCACCCGCAGCATGCGGAACAGGTGCTGGCGGTCGCCCTCCAGGGACAGCACCGTGTCCACCATATGCTCCAGGAGCTTGGGCCCGGCGATCTGGCCGTCCTTGGTCACATGGCCGACCAGGACCAGGGTCGTGCCGCAGCGCTTGGCCTGCTCCACCAGCGCCGTGGCCACGGCGCGCACCTGGGACACGCTGCCCGGCAGCCCTTCCACGGCCTCGGACGACAGGGTCTGCACCGAGTCCACCACCATCAGGTCCGGCGCCTGGCCCTGGGCCAGGGCGGCCAGGGCGTCCTCGGCGCGGGTGGTGGCCATGGCCAGCAGGTCCGGCGAGAGCAGGTCCAGCCGCTCGGCGCGGCCCCGGATCTGGCCCAGGGATTCCTCGGCGGAGACGTAGACCGCGCTGCGCCCGGTGCGCGCCAGGTTGCCCACCAATTGCAGCAGCAGCGTGGACTTGCCGATGCCCGGCTCCCCGGCCAGCAGGACCACCCCGCCGGGCACGAAGCCCTTGCCCAGCACCTCGTCCAGGGCCTCCAGTCCGCTGGAATAGGCCACGGCGCGGCCCTGGCGCAGCTCGGCCAGGGGCGCGGGGCGGTTCTCGGCCAGCAGGGTTTCGGCGGGCGCGCGGCGGCCCGGGGCAGCGGCGGGCTTGGCCTCGGCGCGCTCGGCCATGGTGTTCCACGCGCCGCAGCCCGCGCACTGGCCCTGCCACTGGTGCGACCTTGCGCCGCACTCGGAGCAGACGTAGACGCGCTTGGTTTTCATGGGTGCGGGGCAGGCAGGGCGACGCGCGCGCGCAGCCGGGGCGCCGGGCGCCCGGCAGCAGGCCAGGCCCGGGCGCGGGGCCGGGCCTGGCCCCCGCCGCAGGCCCGGGCGCGGGCCGCGCTCACGGCGCCACTTCCTTGGCCGCCACGACCTTGACGTTGAACTCCGCCAGCCCGCCGGGCGGCGCGAAGAACACGATCATGAACGGCACGCCCTGGCCGGGCTGGACGTTGATGTTGTTGGCGCCGATGCCCGCCTCGTTCTCCAGGGCGGCGTCGATCTCCGGCTGGCCGAGCACCTGGAGCTGGAACAGGTCCAGCGTGTTGCCGCAGGTCAGGCGGCGGGTGGCCAGCTCCTGGTTCTGCGCGTCGAACAGGCTGGCCTCCACGGCGATAAGCTCGCGCGGGCCCTCGAAAAGGTTCACGGCCTTGCCCTGGATGACGAACAGCCGCCCGGCCTTGTCGTTCTCCACATAATACTGCTTGATGCCTTCCAGGGAGATCTTCTTGACCTGCTCGGCCAGCTCGGCGGCGGGCACGGCGGTCTGCTCGTCGCCCTGCCCGAGCCCGGCCCCGGCGCCCGGCAGTGCCAGGTTCAGGTACTGCGGGGCGAACTGCCAGACCCCGGCCAGCCCGGCGCCCAAAAGGAGCAGCACGGCCAGCGCGGCCAGCGCGATGCGCCGACCCTTGCCCCGGCGGGGCTTGCCGGGCGCGGCGTCCAGGTCCAGGCTCAGGGAGGGGGTGGCGGACTTGCCGGAGGGCCGGGGGGCGGGCCCGGCCTCGGGGGCGGCGGGCTGCGCCGGGGCGGACCGGGGCGCGGGCCTGTCGCCCTCCAGGGCGGCGTCGCCCAGGGAGGCCAGAAGGTCCGCGTCGTCGGCGCCGAAATCCTCGCCGAAGCCCTCGTCCAGCTCGTCGAGTTCGGGCAGGTCGCCCGAGGACGGATGGGTCGGGGGCTGTGCCGTGAAGACGTTTTCGCACACCGAGCAGCGCACCTTGCGCCCCCCCGGGGGCACCAGGGCGTCATCGAGACTGAACGAGGATCTGCAGTTGGGGCACTCGACGATCATGGGCGACTCGCAATGCTTCGTCCCGGCCCGTGGGAGCCGGGGCCTCAGGACTCGATTTCGAAGATGCCGCCAAGCTGGCGATAATGCTCGGCGTAGTCCATGCCATAGCCGACGATGAAGCCTTTATCCAGCCTGAATCCGGCGAAATCCACATCCAGGGGCACCTCGCGGCGCTCGTGCTTGTCCACCAGGGCGGCCAGGCGCAGGCTGCGCGGCTTGCGCTCGGCAAACGTGCGCAAAAGGAAGTCCATGGACCGGCCGCTGTCCACGATGTCCTCGACCACGAGGACATTCTTGCCCTGGATGGTGGTCTCCAGGTCCTTGGAGAACACCAGCTCGCCGCTGCTGGTGCCGCTGCCGTAGCTGGCCAGGCGGATGAACTCCAGCTCCAGGTCCAGGTCGATGCGGCGCACCAGGTCGGCAAAGAACAGGAAGGCGCCCTTGAGCACGCAGACCACAGTCAGGGGCTGGCCCTGGTAGACGCCGGTGATCTCGGCCCCCAGTTCACGCACCCTGGCCTCGATCTGCTCCGGGCTGATCACCGTCCTCATCTTGTCGGTCATGCAGGCGAATCCTTTATATGCTGTGATTGTGGCAGGTTGTACGAAAAAGTTCAAGTGCATCCTACAGGGTCAGGAGCATGGCGATCTCGTCGCATTCGGGGAACTTGGGGCAGTTCAGGCAATCGGCCCAGACCTTTTGGGGCAACACGTCCTTGCTGACCTCCTCGAAGCCCAGGCGGGCGAAGAAGCCCGGCACGTAGGTCAGGGTGAACACGCGGTAGACCCCGAAGAGCACCGCCTCGGACAGGCAGGCCTCCACCAGCCTGCGGCCCCAGCCCTGCTTCTGGACCTCGGGCACCGCGACCAGGGAGCGGATTTCGCCCAGGTTTTCCCAGCAGATGGCGAACGCGCAGCAGCCGAGCACGGAGTCGTCCTCGCGCGAGACGAGCACGAAGAAGTCGCGCAGGCGCTGGTAGAGGTCGGACAGCGACCGGGGCAGCAGCTCGCCGCGCCCGGCGCACTGCATGAGCAGGCCGTGGATGGCGCGCACGTCCTGCATCTTGGCCTTGCGGATGTAGAGTTCGGCCACGGGATCAGTTCTCCGTCAGCAGCGTGGTAACGAGGTTCTTGAGGGTCTGGGCGGGCATGCCGCCCTCGTGGGAAACGGCCAGCTCGCCCTTGGTGTCGTAGACCACGATGCGCGGGATGGCGCCCACGCGGTACATGGCGGCCACGCCGTCGTCCACCAGGTGCACGGGGTAGGTGAACTCCGTCTTGGCCACGAAGCGGGCGTAGGCCCCGGGGTCCTCGTCCACGGAAAGGCCGAGCAGCACGAGCTTGTCCTCGCCGAAAGCGCGGCGCACGGCGTTGAGCTCGGGAATCTCGGCGCGGCACGGCGCGCACCACGAGGCCCAGAAGTTCAGGACGGTCACCTTGCCCTTGGCCCGGGCCATGAGGCGCACCACATCCATGGGGCCGAGGACGGCGTCCCCGGCGGCGGTGGTGGCGGCGGCGTCCTGCACGGCGGCGGGCTGCTGCGGCGCGGAGGAGGCCGCCAGGGCGGGGGCCGCCACGGCGGCCAGGGCCAGGGTCAGGGCCAGGGCCCGCAGCAGCGGGCGCAGAAGCAGGAGCATGGGCAAAGCCTCCGGGCTCAGGCGGTCAGATCCTTGGCGAGTTTCACGCAGCTCACGGCGTCGGGCGTGTAGCCGTCGGCCCCGATGGAGTCGGCGAAATCCTGGGTCACCACCGCGCCGCCCACCAGCACGCGGCAGGGCAGCGCCTTCTCGCGCACCAGCTCCACCGTGTCGCGCATGCGGACCATGGTGGTGGTCATCAGCGCCGACAGGCCGATGAGCGAGGCGCCCTCGCGCTCGGCGGCCTCCACGATGCGCGCGGCGGGCACGTCCTTGCCCAGGTCGATGACCTCGAAGCCGTTGTTGCGCAGCATGAGGATGACGATGTTCTTGCCGATGTCGTGGATGTCGCCCTCCACCGTGGCCATGACGACCTTGGCCCGCGGGGCGCCGCCTGCGGCTTCCAGCAGGGGCTTCAGGTGGCTGAAGGCGGCCTGCATGGTCTCGGCGGATTGCAGCAACTGGGGCAGGAAGTATTCCTTGCGCTCGTACTTCTCGCCCACCTCGGTGATGGCTGGGATGAGCTGGCCGTTGACCAGGGCGAAGGGGTCCGCGCCCTGGGCCAGCTCGGCGTCGATCATGGCACAGATGGAGTCCTTGGCGCCGCGGATCACGGCGTCGCCCAGGGTCTTCACCGGCTCGGCGGGGCCGGAGCCGGGGCCGCCCTGGGCCGGGCCGCCGCCCGCACCCGGCGTCCAGCCCGAGAAGCCCGCCACGAACGACGCGGCCTGGGGGTCGCGCGCCAGCAGCACCTCGGCGCTGGCCAGGCTTTCGCGCAGCCGGGCCGACCCGGGGTTGGCAATGAACGAGGTCAGCCCGTGGGCCAAGCCCATGGTCAAAAACGACGAGTTGAGCAGCTCGCGCGCGGGCAGGCCGAAGGAGATGTTGGACAGCCCGCAGGTGGTGGCCAGCCCCCAGCGCTCGCGGCACTGACGGATGACCTCGAAGCAGGCCAGGGCCGACTGCGGCTTGGACGACACCGTGAGCACCAGCGCGTCCACCACGATGAGCCGCCGGGGGATGCCCAGGCCCTCGGCCTGGGCCAGCAGTTCCTCCACCACGTCCAGCCGCTCGGCGGCCGTGACGGGCAGCTTGCGGCCCTTGAGGGGCAAAAGGATGAACGGCGCGCCGTAGAGGCGGCACAGCGGCCCCAGCTCTTCCATGCGCCCGGGCTCGCCGCTGATGGAGTTGACCAGAGGCGAGCCGGGGTAGGCGTCCAGGGCGGCGCGCACGGCGCCGATGTCCGTGGAGTCGATACACAGCGGGGCCTGCACGCGGGTGGCCAGGGTCTGCACCAGGGCGGGCAAAAGCGCGGCTTCGTCCACCATGGGCGCGCCCACGTTCACGTCCAGGATGCGCGCCCCGGCCTGCACCTGCTCCTCGGCCAGGCGCACGGCCTCGTCGAAGCGGCCCTCCTGGAGCTGGGCGGTGAGCTCCTTCTTGCCCGTGGGGTTGATGCGCTCGCCGATGATCACGGCGGGCCGCCCGTGGCCCAGGGGCACGGAGGCAAAACGTGAAGTGACCACCAGACACGGCGGCTCGGGCGGCTCGGGCAGGACCCAGGCCCGCTGGCCCAGGCGCGCGCCCACGGCGCGGATGTGCTCCGGCGTGGTGCCGCAGCAGCCGCCCAGGAACTTGGCGCCCATGTCCACGAAGCCCATGACCTGGGCCGCGAACTCCTCGGGCCCCAGGCGGAACACGGTGCGGCCCTGGTCGTCCAGCTCGGGCAGGCCGGCGTTGGGCTGCACCACCAGCGGCGTGGACAGGCGCGGCAGCATGGCCCGCACCACGTCCAGCATCTGCTCGGGCCCAGCGCTGCAATTGGTGCCCAGAAGTTCGACGCCCATGTTCTGCATGGTGTCGATGAAGGTCAGCGGGGCGGTGCCCGTGAGGCAGGCGCCCTTGTCGAAGGTCATGGACACGGCCACGGGCAGGTCGCAGGTCTCGCGCGCGGCGATGACTGCGGCCCGGGCTTCGGCCAGGTCGAACTGCGTCTCCACGAGGATGAGGTCCGCCCCGCCCTCGGCCAGCCCGCGCACCTGGGCCGCGAAGGCCGCCACCAGCTCGCGGAAGCCCACGTCGCCCATGGGCTTGACGAAATGGCCCGTGGGGCCGACGCTGCCCGCGACGAAGGCGTGCTCGCCCGCCGCGCGCCGCGCACAGGCGGCCATGGCCCGCGAGACGCCCACCGGGTCCTGCCCGAAGCCGAGCTTGAAGGCCGTGCCGCCGAAGGTGTTGGTGGTCACCACCCGGGACCCGGCGGCCACGTAGTCGCGGTGGACGCTCTCCACGGCCTCGGGGTTGGCCAGGCCGAACATCTCGGGCGACTGCCCGGACTTCAGGCCCCTGGCCTGGAGCAGGGTGCCCATTCCGCCATCGAAAAGATGGACCAGCCCGTCGGCCAGAAGGCGGCGAAAATCAGGCAAGGGTTGTTCTCCATTGAGGTTGTCTGGGCCCGGGAAGCGCCCGGGAAGCGGCCAGGGGCGGGCATTCCCGCGCGCCCCGGAGGGAGTGATGATTAACCAAAATCATTGAAAAGGCCAAACAAAAACTATACCGTTTCTTTTTGCGGCGCCGCCGGAAGCCGCGGCTCCTTGCGGCCCGCCCCGGTCCGCCTCCCCCTCTGCCCGCACATGACAGCACGACGAAAATATGACACACGGATCCCGTACAATGCATGACAAGACGCCAGGCCCCCAGGCCGAGACGCCCGAAGTCCTGCCGCCCGAGGAGGACGCCCGCGAGGAGGACGAGGACATCCTCGACCCCGAGCTGGACGACGACCCCGGCCTGGACGACACGGACGTGTTCGAGCTGCTGCCGACACCCGCCGGCGCCGTCGCCACCCGCGACCCGCTGCACCTCTACCTGCGCGAAATCGGCAAGTTCGGCCTGCTGGCCCCCGAGGAGGAATTCGAGCTGGCCCGGCGCGTGCGCGACGAGGGCGACTCCGACGCGGCCTTCCGGCTGGTCTCCTCGCACCTGCGCCTGGTGGTCAAGATCGCCATGGACTTCCAGCGCCGCTGGATGCAGAACGTGCTGGACCTGATCCAGGAAGGCAACGTGGGCCTGATGCGCGCCGTGCAGAAGTTCGACCCGGACAAGGGCATCAAGTTCTCCTACTACGCCGCCTTCTGGATCAAGGCCTACATCCTGAAGTTCATCATGGACAACTGGCGGCTGGTGAAGATAGGGACGACCCAGGCCCAGCGCAAACTCTTCTACAACCTGAACAAGGAACGCCAGCGGCTCATCAGCCAGGGCTTCGACCCCGACACGGCCACCCTGTCCAAGAACCTCGGTGTGTCCGAGGACGTGGTCATCGAGATGGACCAGCGCCTGGCGCGCCAGGACATGTCCCTGGACCTGCCCCTGTCCGACGACGGCGGCGGGGCCACGCGCATGGACTTCCTGCCCGCCCTGACCCCCGGCGTGGAGGATTCCCTGGCCCAGGGCGAGATCGCCGACGTCCTGCACCGGCACCTGCGGGCCATCGTGCCCTTGCTGTCGGACAAGGAGCGCGACATCCTGGAACTGCGCCTGCTCTCGGACTCGCCCGTGCCCCTGCGCGAGATCGGCGAGCGCTACGGCATCACCCGCGAGCGCGTGCGCCAGATCGAGGCCCGCCTGCTGCTGAAGATCAAGAAACAGCTTTCCGACAACATCGACGACTTTTCACAGGACTGGATCGAGGCCGATGAATAAGCTGCTTGCCCGCATGAAGACCGAGGCCCGGGCCATGGTCGCCCGCCAGGAGATGCCGGGCTTCTACACCCAGTGCGCCCGCGAGCTGGACTACTCCCGCTCGACGTTCTTCGACAACCCCCTGCTGGTGCGCCTGCAGGAGGACGTGATCCCCTTCCTCTACGACGACTACGGCCACGGCATCGACCACGCCAAGAAGGTGGCCATCGAAGCCGGGGCCATCGTGCTGGCCGAGATGCGCCAGGGCGACATCGCCCGGGCCCGGCACCTGGCCCTGCTGGCCCATCTGGCCGGGCTGCTGCACGACATCTGCCGCCTGGAGGACGACCACGCCGCCCGGGGTGCCGAGTTGTCCACCTCCATCCTGGCCGACTATCCCCTGGCCCCCGAAGACCTCGCCCGCGTGGCCTTCGCCATCAGCGACCACGAGGCCTTCACCACGCGCCGCGACACCGCCGACCCCGAGGCGGCCCTGCTCTCGGGCGCGCTGTACGACGCCGACAAATTCCGCTGGGGGCCGGACAATTTCAGCACCACCCTGTGGGAGATGTGCGACTACAACGAGGTGCCCGTGGCCGACATCCTGCGCCGCTTCCCCGCCGGGGTGGCCAAGATCCGCGAGGTGGCCGGAACCTTCCGCACCGCCACGGGCCGCACCTTCGGGCCAAGGTTCATCGAACTGGGGCTGGCCCTGGGCGAGGAGCTGCACGCGAAACTGCAAGCCCTGGCGGCCAAAGAGCTTTCCGACGCTTCCCGGCCCTGAGCGCGCCGGAGCACACACGCGGCAACCCCGCATACGAAGGACACGACACAGCGCCATGCATCGCCATACAGCAGCCATCCTCGTTCTCCTGGCCGCGCTCGGGGCGGCCTCGTGCGCGCCCCTGCGCCCCGACACCGCCCCGCCCGCCGTGCCCGTGGCCGAGCGCTCGCCCCGGGCCGAGGCCGCCTACAACTACCTGAAGTTCGAGGAGGCCCGGCGCGCAGGCAACGACGCCGACGCCCAGGACGCCCTGGACGCCCTGCTGCGCCTGGACCCGCGCGAAAGCGTGTTCCGCCAGGGGGCCGACTTCCTGTGGCGCGCCGGGCGCGTGGACGAGGCCCGCGTGCTGCTCAAGGACGGCATCTCCCGCTACCCGGGCTCGCGCGAGCTGGCCGTGGCCCTGGCCAACACCTACTACGCCGAGCGGCGCCACGACGACGCCATCGCGACCATGAGCGACTATCTGGCCCGCAACCCGCAGGACTGGACGGCCTACAAGGACATGGCCCTCATCCACCTCGACGCCGGGCAGCACGCCCAGGCCCTGGAAAACCTGCGCTCCATCCCCCCTGCCGAGCGCAACGCGGCCATCCTCTACTACAGCGCCAAGGCCAGCGCGGGCCTGGGCCTGAACCGCCAGGCCCGCGAGATGCTGCGCGAGGCCGTGACCAAGGACGTGTTCTTCGTCGAGGCCTGGGCCGAGCTGGCCTACCTGTTCGAGGTGGACGGCAACTACCTGGAGGCCGAAAAGGTCTACACCCGCCTGCTGGACCTGGGCGAGACGGGCAGCGAGGTCCACTTGCGGCTCATCAGCCTGAACCTCAAGCTCAACCAGCCCGACCGGGCGCTGGAAATCTACCGCAAGGGCCCCACAGACGCGGCCTACGCCCTGGAAGCTGCGGCCCTGTTCATGGACGAAAAGTTCTACGAGCAGGCCCGGGCCGTGCTCGTCCCGCTGTCCGAGCGCGGCGACGCGCCCGACCGCATCTGGTTCTCCATGGCCGTGCTGGCCTACGAGGGCGACAGCGACGCGGGCCGGGCCATCCGCTACCTGGAGCGTATCCCCGACACCGACCCCAACTACCACCGCGCCGCCCAGTTCCGCATCCACCTGCTCCTGGACAAGGGCGAAACCGAGCAGGCCCTGGACCTCATCCACGAGCTTGCCGACCGCTACCCGGACCAGAGCCAGTATCCGCTGCTGGAAGCCGGCTACCACCAGCGCCAGGGCGACAACGCCCAGGCCCTGGCCGTGCTGGACAAGGCCGTGTCGCGCTGGCCCGAGGACACGCAACTGCTCTACTCCCGGGGCGTGGTGCTGGAGAAGCTGGGGCGCACCGACGAAGGGCTGGAGGTGATGGAGCAGATCATCACCATCGACTCCGAGCACGCCGACGCCCTGAACTTCCTGGGCTACATGCTGGCCGACCAGGGCCGCGAACTGGAACGCGCCCTGATGCTCGTCAGCAGGGCCCTGGAAATCGAGCCCGACAACGGCTACATCATCGACTCCCTGGCCTGGGTCCATTTCCGCCTGGGCGACACGCGCAAGGCCTGGGAGCTGGTGCGGCGCGCCGTGGAGCACGTGGCCGACGAGGCCGATATCTGGGAGCACTACGGCGACATCGCCGCGCGCATGGGCCTGCGCGACAAGGCCCGCGAGGGCTACCGCAACAGCCTGGAGCTGCGCCCCGGCGAGGTGCGGGTCCAGGGCAAGCTGGACGCCCTGTGAGCGCGCTTCGCCCCGCGCGCACCCGCCCGGCGCCGCAGGCCGGGCGCGTCCTGGCCGCCCTGGCCGCCCTGGTGGCCCTGGGCCTGGGCCTGTGGGGCTGCGGCCCCAAGCCCCTGCGCGAGGACTCCCCGCCCGCGGCGGCCCTGTGGGCGGCCTTCAGCGGCGCCCGCGCCAGGGCCGACGGCCTCACCCGGGGCTTCTCGGCCTCGGGCAGCCTGAACTACGCCGGGCCGGACAAATCCATGCGCGTGGAGCTGGAGCTGTGGGGCAACCCCGGCGACGGCCCGCACGGCGGACGGCGCGACCGGCACGCCCTGCGCCTGGACATGAGCGCCGGGTTCGGCACGCCCGTGGCCCTGTGGCGCGAGGACGCCCGGGGCATCGAGGGCTACTTCCCCGGCGAGCGCACCCGCTACGTCCACGCCGACCCGCGCGCCGGGGCCGCGCGCATGGGCCTGGGGGTGCCCCTGTCCCTGGGCGACCTGGCGGCGCTGGTCTGCGGCAGCTACGCGGGGCTGGTGCCCGCGCGCTACGACGCGGCCCGGCCCGCCCCCCAGGGCGGCTACGTCTACGAGTTCTCCGGCCCGCAGCCCGTCTCCTCGCTGACGCTGGACGCGGCGGGCAGACCGGTGGTACTTGCAGGGCGGTTGCACGGCGTCGCCTGGACCCTGGAAGCCGGAGCCTTCGACGAGGCCGCCGCCCTGCCCGAGCCCAGGCGCCTGGCGCTGCGCACGGCCAGCGCCACGGCCATCATGCGCATCAAGCGCCTGGAGCGGCGCGAGGCGCCCTGGCCCGGCGACCGGCTGGCCCTGGCCGTGCCCGAGGGCACCAGGACCGTGCCCCTTGAACTGTACGAAACCCTGGACAACTGACGGGGACGGGAGACCACCATGACCCAGAAAGACGCACCCGGGGCCGCCCCGGAAGCACCCTGCCCCGAGGCCGGCCCGGCCCCGCAGCCGGAAAACGATTCGCGCCGCCCCGGCGCCCTGGGCGGCGTGCTGGCCAACTGCCGCACGGGCCTGCGCGTGCTGGGCGGCGAGATATGGTGGATGCTCACCGGCTGGCTGCGCAGCTACGAGTCGCGCCAGGTGCGCCGCCGCCTGGACGCCGAATACGCCGCCCTGGGCCGGCTGGCCCGCGTGCATCTCGCCTCGGGGGGCAAGGCGCCCCTGGCCGCCGACGGCGAGGCGGGCATCGCCGTAGCCCAGATCGACTTCCTGGAAAAGGAGCTGGAGTTCATGGCCGACGACCTGCGCCGCACCCGCAAGGAAATGCTTGCCCGGCGCAGGCGCGAGCTGGACCACGACGACAACTAGCCCGCCCGCCAGGGCGAAGGATACCCCATGTCTTCCACCACCGTCGCCATCGGCTCGGACCACGCCGGGTTCCGGCTCAAGGAAGTCCTCAAGGCCGCCATGCAGGGCCAGGGCATCGAGGTCCTGGACGTGGGCACCATGACCACCGACAGTTGCGACTACCCCGCCATCGCCCAGGACCTGTGCCGCGCCGTGCTGTCCCGGGGCGTGCCCGGGGTGCTCGTCTGCGGCACGGGCATCGGCATGAGCATGGCCGCCAACCGCTTTCCCGGCATCCGCGCCGCCGTGTGCGCCAACGCCTACCAGTGCGAAATGACCCGCCGCCACAACGACTGCAACGTGCTCTGCCTGGGCGAGCGCGTGACCGGCGACGGCGCCGCCTTGCAGATCCTTGACTTTTTCCTCAATACCGAGTTTGAAGGGGGCCGCCATCAACGGCGCGTGGACCTGATGGACCCCGCCTCGTAGGGCCCGCCCGCCCGGCCCCGGGCCGGATCAACCGCATCCCGCACAAGGAAACGCCACCCATGGAACACACCACAGACAGCGCCCTGGACGCCCTGGCGGTCAGCGCCCTCAAGGGCCTGATCATGGACGCCACCCGCAAGGCCAACTCCGGGCACCCCGGCGGGCCCATGTCCTCGGCGGACATGGCCTACGTGCTCTTCAAGGACACCCTGCGCTTCGACCCCAAGGACCCCTCCTGGTTCGACCGCGACCGCTTCGTGCTCTCCGCCGGGCATGAATCCATGCTGCTCTACGGGCTGCTCCATTTCCGCGACCTGTTGACCATCGACGACCTCAAGGCCTTCCGCCAGTGGGGCAGCCGCACCCCCGGCCACCCCGAGCACGACATGACCCCCGGCGTGGAGGCCACCACCGGCCCCCTGGGCCAGGGTGTGGGCATGGCCGTGGGCATGGCCGTGGCCGAGGCCATGCTGCGCCACCGCCTGGGCGAGGAGCTGTGCAACCACCGCACCTACGTCCTGGCTTCCGACGGCGACCTTCAGGAGCCCGTGGCCCTGGGCGCGGCGGCCCTGGCCGGGCAGTGGGGCCTGGGCAGGCTCACGCTGCTTTACGACAGCAACAAGATCCAGCTCGCCGGCCCCACCAGCCGCTGCGACTGCACCGACTACCGCAAGGTCTTCGAGGGCATGTGCTGGCAGGTGCTGGAGATCGACGGCCACGACCACGGCGCCATCCGCGCCGCCCTGGCCCAGGCCCGGGCCGAGGCCGACCGCCCGACGCTGATCATCGGCCACACCGTCATGGCCAAGGGCGCCGCGACCCTGGAAGGCGACTTCAACACCCACGGCGCGCCCCTCTCCCCCGAGGAGATCGCCGCCACCAAGACCAAGCTGGGCCTGGACCCCGAACAGGACTTCCAGGTGCCCGCCGACGTTTTGACCCATTTCCGCTCGCGCTTCGGGCACCTCTGCGCCGAAAGCGGCATGTGGCACCGCAAGCTCACCGCCCGCCTGGACGCCGACCCCGAGTTCGCCGCCCTGTGGGAGGCCATCACCGCCCGGCGCAACACCCTGCGCCTGACCTGGCCGCAGTTCACCCCCGGCGCCTCGGTGGCCACGCGCAAGGCCTGGGGCGCGGCGCTGAACGAGATCATGCACCAGCTCCCGCTGCTGGCGGGCGGCTCCGCCGACCTGGACCCCTCCAACCAGACCGTGAAATTCCGCGAGACGGTGGGCGTGTTCGGGCCGGACAACCCCGGCGGGCGCAACCTGTCCTTCGGCGTGCGCGAATTCCCCATGGGCGCCGTGCTCAACGGCATGGCCCTGCACGGCGGGGTCGTGCCCTTCGGCGCCACGTTCCTGACCTTCTCGGACTACGAGCGCAACGCCCTGCGCATGTCCGCGCTGCAAAAGCTGCCGGTGCTGCACGTCTTCACCCACGATTCGTTCTACGTGGGCGAGGACGGGCCGACCCACCAGCCCATCGAGCACGTCAGCTCCCTGCGGCTGATCCCCGACATGCTCGTGCTGCGCCCGGCGGACGCCAACGAGACCAACGCCTGCCTGAACATCGCCCTGACCCAGACCGCGCGGCCCACCTGCCTGATGCTCACCCGCCAGGGCCTGCCGGTCATCGACCCTGCGGCGCATCCGGCGGTGCTGGACGGCCCGGCCCGGGGCGGCTACGTGCTGGCCGACTGCCAGGGCGAGCCCGAGGTGGTCCTGCTGGCCTCGGGCTCCGAGGTCCAGCTGGCCATGCGCGCGGCGGCCCTGCTTACGGGCCTGCGCTGCCGGGTGGTCAGCGTGCCGAGTTTCGAGCTGTTCGACGAGCAGCCCGCGGCGTACCGCGCCGCCGTACTGCCCGCCGGGGCGCTCAAGGTGGCCGTGGAAGCGGGCCGCCCCGATCTGTGGTACAAGTACGTCGGAACCGACGGCATCGCCTTCGGCATCAGCCACTTCGGGGCCTCGGCCCCGGGCAAGGTGCTCGAGGAGCGCTACGGGTTCACCCCCGAGAACATCGCGGGCCTGGTCCGCGCGCGCCTCGGGTAGCTTCACGCACAGCAAGCAAAGGAGTCCCACCGTGGAAGCCCCGGAAAGAAACCTCGCACTGGACCTGGTGCGCGTTACGGAAGCCGCCGCCCTGGCCTCGGGCCGCTGGCTCGGCAGGGGGAACAAGGACGCGGGCGACAAGGCCGCCGTGGACGCCATGCGCCTGTCCTTCAACGCCCTGGACATCAAGGGCCACGTAGTCATCGGCGAGGGCGAAAAGGACGAGGCGCCCATGCTCTTCAACGGCGAGAAGCTCGGCACCGGCCAGGGCCCCGCCGTGGACGTGGCCGTGGACCCCGTGGAAGGCACCAATCTGCTGGCCTTCGGGCGGCCCAACGCCATCTCCGTGGTCGGCGTGGCCCCGGCGGGGACGATGTACGACCCCGGGCCCAGCTTCTACATGCAAAAGCTCGTGGTGCCCGCCGAGGCCAAGGATGTTGTCCACCTCGACGCCCCGGTGAAGGAAAACCTGACGCGCATCGCCAAGGCCCTGGACAAGGACGTGGACGACCTGGTGGTCTTCGTGCTCGACAAGCCGCGCCACAAGCAGCTCATCCAGGAAATCCGCGAGGCCGGGGCGCGCATTGAGCTGCACACCGACGGCGACGTGGCCGGTTCGCTCATGGCCATCGACCCGCGCTCCAAGGTGGACGTGATGATGGGCACCGGCGGCACCCCCGAGGGAGTGCTCTCGGCCTGCGCCATCCGCGCCATGGGCGGCGAGATCCTGGCCCGCCTGGACCCGCGCTCCAAGAAGGAGGAGCACGCGCTCATCGACGCCGGGCGCGACCTGCGCGAAATCCTCACCGTCAAGACCCTGGTGCGCACCGACGACGTGTACTTCGCGGCCACGGGCATCTCGGGCGGCACCTTCCTGGCTGGCGTGCGCTACACCGGCCACGGCGCCACCACCCACTCGCTGGTCATGCGCGGCAAGACCGGCAGCATCCGCTACGTCGAGGCGCGCCACGCCTTCGACAAGCTGATGCAGTTCTCCTCCGTGAAGTACGACTAGCGGGCACCGGGCCCAACCGGGCCCCCGCCCCGGGCGCGAAAAGGCCGCGTCCTGCTTCGGCAGGGCGCGGCCTTTCACATGGCGCGCCCAGCGGCGCCCCCGGCCCTGCATGCGGTACGAACATGACGCCCCCGCCGCCGCCCGCTGCCCGAAGCGCCGGACTGCGCCGCCCGCGCCGCCCAACACCCGTCCGCCGCGCGCCCTGCCGAAACACGGGCCTGGGCCCCCCTTGCGAAAAACCGGGTTTCGGATTATGCGTATAGAATGGCGCAAAAACCCCAACGACGGGAGGGGGATACCATGCGCGCAACCCTTGCGGCCAGCCTGCTGGGTCTGGCCCTGCTGCTGGCGGCCTGCCAGCCCGCCAGCACCATCACCACCCTGCACGGCGTGACCACCGAGAGCAACGCCCTGGGCCCAAGGTTCAGCAGGGTGTTCTGGGGCACGCAGTGGGAGTCCGTTTCGCTGCTGGGGCTCCTACCCGCGCGCCAGCCCGGCGCCCTGCACTGCTACAACCCCCGGCACGGGCCCAATGCGGCCATCGGCGTCAGCCAGGGCCAAAGCTACATCCTTACGCGCACCGTGGGCGACGACGTGACCCTGGAGGAGGTGCTGGCCCTGCGCGATGCCCTGCTCCAGGCCCAGGACAGCGCCCTGGACGCCGCCCGGGCCCGGCTGGGGGCCTTGCGCACGGCCCTGACCGCGCGCGGGGCTGCGCAGGCGGACGGCGCCAGCCCGCAGGCCGCGCCCGGCGCCCTGGCCGAACAGGCCACCCAAGGCGCGCGCAAGGCCGACCGCCAGCTCGACCAGGCCGAGCGCGACGTGCGCATGGCCCTGCGCAGGCCCGGGCTGCTCGTGGTGCGCTGGTCCATGGCCCGCGAGTCGGAGCACGGCGCCAGCGTGGGCGAGGCCGCCAGCGTCTCGGGTGGCTCCGGGGCGACGCGCTCGGGGCTGGCCGTGCTGGGCGGCATCCGCGTCTCGCGGCTCTACCTGGGCGACGATATCCTGGGCCAATGGTCCGGCGTGCGCAACATCGGCGCCTTCACCCACTGGCCGCAGGTGACCACCCTGCTCATCCAGGCCCGGCATGTGGCCTTCCTGTCCGACGTGGGCATGGAGCGCGTGTTCCGGGCGGAGCTGGAAATCGACGCCCGGGACGCGGCCCTGGCCGCCACGGACTGGAAGGCCCTGGCCAGCCTGGAGCTGGCCGCCTACCGCGCGCGGGTGGAGAACCTCGGCGGCATGGGCCTGCTGGGCGACGGCGGCAGCGTGACCCTGGCCCCGCCGCCCTGGGCAACCCAGGGCGCGGGCACCGCCCCCGATGACTGGCACACCCTCTACCAGGTGACCACGCCCCTCAAGGCGCTGCGCGAGATGTGGACGCAGTAGCCGCAGGCGGCCCCAGGCGGCCAAGGGCCGAAGCGAAGGCCGGGGATCAAGGCAGCCAAGGGCCGGGCGAACGCCCTACCCCAGGACGCCCACCAGCAGTTCGTAGGGCACGTCCAGGCTCGACAGGGGGAAGGCGCGGGTTTCCAGGGCGAAGCCGGCCTGCGCGAACAGCCGCGCCCAGGTCGCCCGGGGGAAGAGCCCCGTCACGTGCCGGTCCAGCTCCACGCGCGTTCCGGACCGGTCGGTGACGAACAGGGCGATGAGCGTTTCCACGCTCGTGTCGGCGGGGTCGGGGTCGTGGGTGTATTCCGTGTAGTGGACGAGTATGCCGTCCGCGTGGCGCGTGATGGCGTGGCTCTGCGGGGGCTGGAAGGTCTCCGCGAAGCGGTCCGGGGCGGCGACCAGCACGCCCCCGGGCTCCAGGTGGGCCGCCGCCGTTTCCAGGGTCCGCAGCAGGTCGTGCTCCGTGATCATGTAGCTGATGGCGTCGTGGATGAGCACCGCCCGGAAGGTCCGCCCCAGGCGCACGGAGCGCATGTCGCCCTGGTGCAGCTCCACCCCGGGGTTCAGCCTGCGGCACAGCGCCAGCATATCCGGCGAAAGGTCCACGGCAGTGGCGCGAAACTCGTTCGCGAGGTGGGACAGGTTGTGCCCGCCGCCCACGCCCAGCTCCAGCACTGCGTGGCGCCCGGGCCCCAGCCGCTCCCGCAGCACGGAGCGCCAGCAGACGGCTTCCTCGGCGTAATCTTCCGGCGGGGTGAACAGCGGCAGCAGCCAGGCCAGCTCGCCATACAGCCGCCCCGGGGCGATGTCTTCGGATCGCATGGGCTCCTCCTGTGCGCTGCCGCCGGGCGCCCTAGCCCGCCGCCTGCGGGAACCGGTCCAGAAAGCGGCGCTCGGAGGCCGAGGTGCCGATGAGGATCAGCTCGTCGCCCGCAGCCAGGACGCGCGCCGGGTCGGGGTTGATTTCCAGGCCCTGGGCCGAGCCCACGGCCACCACGCTGCACCCCGTCGCGGCGCGGATGTCGCTGCCCATGAGCGTCGTGCCTTCGAGCTGCGGCGGCAGGGGCATGCGGAAGATGTTCAGCCCCTCGGTGAGCATGAGCACCTTGCCCGGCGAGAGCAGGTTGACCACCGTGTTGGCCACCAGCGAGGCGTGGGAGATGACCAGATCCGCCCCGGCGCTGTGCAGGATGCCGATGTTGCGGTCCAGGGTGGCGCGGCTGATGATCTGGATGTCCGGGCGCAGCCTGCGGCAGTAGATGGTCAGGTAGGTGTTCATGTCGTCGTCGTGGGTGGTGATGAACACCGAGGGCGCCTCGCGGATGCCCGCGCGCTCGAGCACGTCCAGGTCCGCCGCGTTGCCCGCCACGAGGTGCTCCCCGTCGCCGGTCTGGCGGGGCTTCTTTTCCACCACGCGGTAGGCCAGGCCCAGCCGGTGGAGCTGCTCCGCCGCCGCCTGGCCCACCCGGCCCCCGCCCAGGATGACCACCGGCCCGTCCTTGGTGGAGGTCACGCCCGCGAAGCTGTCGAAGGTCTCGATCTGCCCCAGGGTGCCTGCCAGCACCAGGACCATGGCCCCGGTCAGCGGCAGGTCGGGATCGGGCAGGGTGAAGCGCCCGCGCTCCCACACGCCGACCACGTTCACGCCCACGGCCTCGCGCAGGCCGCACTGGCGCAGGGTGCGGCCCACGAGGTTGGAGCGCATCACCGGCGTCTCGGCCACCATCAGCTCGTCGAAACGGCCGATGATGCCCGAGCGCATGTTGGCGCCCAGGGTCCGCCGGGCCAGAGTCTGGCCGAGCATGCGCGTGAATTGGAAGACATGCGTGCTGCCCGCCAGGGTCAGGATGTCCACGGACTCCTCCTGGTCGGCCTTGGCCACGATGGGCACTGCGGCGCACGCCTCGCGCACGGTGAAGGTGATGCTCGTGTTGCGCACGTCGCTGTCCAGAGCCACGACCATGGCCGCGCCTTCCACGCGCAGCTTGCGGTAGGTCTGGGAGTCATCGTGGTCGCCCACGGCCACGCTGTAGCCCTGGTCGTGCAGGGCCAGGGCCGTCTGGGCGTCGGGGCACAGCAGCACATGCTCGTGGCCGTACTGGCGCAGGCGCTGGGCCAGGTTCAGGGCCGTGGAGTCCGGCCCGATGATGATGACGTGGCCGTGCGTGCCCGGAGGCAGCTCGCGCGGGGCCAGGGCCTTGTTCTGGGCCTCCAGCCAGGGGGCGTAGAAGAACTGGATGAAGGTGAACGGCAGCATCACCAGAAGGAAAATGATGCCCGACATCAGCACGACGATGGAGAACACGCGCCCCAGGTCGCCGCTGAAGGTGATGTCGCCAAAGCCCAGGGTGGACATGACGGTGAGCGTCCAATAGACGCCGGTGATCCACGAATGCGCCTGGCCCTCCTGCTCCATGATGAAATGGAACAGCACGCTGTACAGGGCGATCACGCCCACGAGCAGCAGCACGAACTTGAGCAGGAAGCCGATGTTGCGCCGGGCGGTGCGGTCCTGGAGCAGGTAGGTGATCTGGGCGGCGAGGAACTTCACGCAAGGCCTTTCCCGGCTGGCCGGGCGCTAGAAGGTGATGACCTCGTATCCGCGGTCCAGATAGTCGCCCATGGCCGGGTGCCCGCTCATGGAGCCGATGAGCGTGATGCCCTCGGCGCGCAGGGCGTCGGCCACGCCGAGCTTGGTCGCGCAGGCCTTGCAGGCCCCGTCCAGCACGCCCGAGGCCTTGAGCCGGACGTACAGGCCGTGGAAGGCGTTGCCCGGGGCGGCCAGCTCCGGCACCAGCGTCACCGAGGCGCCCTCGAGCACCAGGTGCACGTCATGACCGCGCTCCTGCATGTCCAGGGCGTTGAGCATCACGTGGACGAAGCACAGGGCCTCGCCGCGAAACGGAAACAGCACGATCTTCTTCATGGCTCCCCCTCCTGCGGCTGGTGCGGCGCCCGGGCCGGGCGCAAAAACGGGCACCGCCCGGGTCCGGCCCGGACGGTGCCCCTGTCGTATCAGAGCCCTGCGGGCTAGGCAAACGCTTCCAGGACCCGGGCCACGGCCGCCAGATCGCGCCCGCGCGCGGCCAGGGGCGGCCCGGCAAGCTGCGGCAGGCGGGTCTCGAAGCCCGGCTTGTCCTCGCGGTAGATGACGCCCACGGGGATCTCCTCGCCAAAGGTGGCCGCCGTGGTCATGGCCGTCTGCCAGTCCGTGGGGTCGTAGCTCTCGGGCAGCGGGCGGCAGCGCTCCTTGTACCAGGCGTAGGTGTTGACCTTGTTGAAGGACACGCAGGGCTGGAGGATGTCCACCAGGGCGAAGCCCTCGTGCTGCATGGCGGCCACGATGAGCCCGGCCAGGTGCTCCTTGTCGCCCGCAAAACCCCGGGCCACGAAGCCGCAGCGCATGGCCACGGCCACGGCCACGGGGTTGAAGGCCGCCGAGGGCGCGCCCAGGGGCTGGGCCTTGGTCACATGGCCCTGCATGGTGGTCGGGCTGGCCTGGCCCTTGGTCAGGCCGTAGATCTGGTTGTCGTGGGCCAGCAGCGTGATGTTCACGTTGCGCCGGATGGCCGCCAGGAAGTGGTTGCCGCCCTCGCCGTAGCTGCATCCGTCGCCGCTGGACACCAGCACCGGCAGGCCCGTGTTGGCCAGGCGGATGGCCTGGGCCGCAGGCAGGGAACGGCCATGCAGGCCGTTGAAGCCATTGCAGCGGATGTAGTGCGGGGCCTTGGCCGCCTGGCCGATGCCCGAGACGTACACGAACTGGTGCGGGGCGATGCCCTGGCGCGACAGCGCCGCGCGCACGGCGTCCATGATGCCGAAGTTGCCGCAGCCCGGGCACCAGGAGGTGTTGAACTCGCCGTATTCCTTGATGTCGATCATGGCAGTGGCCTCCCTATGCCAGCCCGAGGGCGCCAAGGGCCCGCAGGATGTATTCCGGGGTGAATGTCCGGCCGTCGTACTTGCGGATGTGCCCGTCCATGCGCAGGCAGCTCTGCTGGCGCAGGAGCTGCTCGAACTGCCCGGTGCTGTTGCCCTCGACGCAGACCACGCGCCCGGCGGCCTGGAAATAGCCCAGATACTGCTCCTCGTTGAGCGGCCAGACCTGGCTGAAATGCAAGACGCCCACGGCCCGGCCCTGCCCGCGCAGGTCGCGCGCGGCATCCAGGGCCGCGCCCCGGGTGGAGCCCCAGCACACGAGCATGAGCTCCGGGGCCTGCGGCCCGTCCCAGGTCGGCGCCACGGCCTCGGCCAGCAGGCCCGCGCCCTTGCGCAGGCGCTTGTCCTGCATGGTGTTGCGCACCTCAATGGCCTCGCTCATGTGCCCGCTTTCCACGTGCTCGTGGGAGTCGGCCAGCACCAATTGGTCCGTGAATCCGGGCAGCAGGCGCGGCGACACGCCGCTGTCGGTCACGGCGTAGCGCGCGTAGGGCTCTTTGCCCGTCCACTGGCGCAGCGGCGCGGCGGGCTCGGGCAGCGCCTCCAGGTCGAAAGGCGCCACGCTGCGGTAGGAATTGGCCATGTACTGGTCCGAGAGCACGAACACTGGGGACTGGAAGCGCTCGGCCAGGTCAAAGGCGCGGTGGGTCAGGTGGAAGAATTCCTCCACCGTGCCCGGGGCGAAGACCGCCCGGGGGAACTCGCCGTGCCCGGCGTGGAGCACGAGGTTCAGGTCGGCCTGCTCGGTGCGCGTGGCCAGCCCCGTGGCCGGGCCGGGCCGCTGGGCCACGGCGCAGACGATGGGCGTTTCCGTGACCCCGGCCAGGCTCACGGCCTCGGTCATCAGCGCGAAGCCGCCGCCTGCGGTGGGCACCAGGGCGCGCGCCCCCGCATAGGCCGCGCCCAGGCCCATGTTCATGGCCGCGATCTCGTCCTCGGCCTGCTCCACCACCACCCCCAGGGCGCGGCCATGGGCCACCAGGGTCTGGGCGATGGAAGTGCCCGGGGTCATGGGGTAGTAGGAGCAGAAATTGACCCCGGCGGCCAGGGCGCCCAGGGCCAGGGCCTCGTTGCCCGTGAGCATCAGCCGCCGGGGCGGGTCGGCCACGGGCGGCAGCGGGTCCACGGGCATTTTTTCGCCGCGCACCCAGGCGTAGGCCGCGTCCAGCACCTCGTGGTTCTGGGCCACCACGGCCTGACCCTTCTTGGCGAAGGTCTCGCCCAGCAGGGCCTTGGGGATGGCGGGGTCCAGGCCCAGGGCGCCCGCCAGCACGCCCAGGGCGGCCACGTTGTTGAAAATGGGCTTGGGCGCCAGCTCGGCGAAGGGCACGCCCCGGCCCGGCGCGCCCCGCCGGTCCAGCCCGGCGTCGGCGAACACCGCCCCGCCCGGGGCCAGCTCGCCCAGGTGCAGGTCCACGCTCTCCTGGTTCAGGGCCATGAGCAGGTCCACGGCCTCGCGCGGGGCGTCCAGGGGAAAGGTGGCGGCGCGGATGAGGAAGGTGTTGTGCCCGCCGCGCACGCGGGACATGAAATCCTGGCGCACCAGGACCTCGTAGCCGCCGCGCACCAGGCTTTTGGCCAGCAGCTGGCCCACGGTGGACAGCCCCTGGCCTGCGGCGCCGCCGATCATCAGATTGACACAGTGTTCTGGCATGACTGGACTCTCCTTGCCCTGGCAATGGGGAGGGGTTGGGGCCTGCGCACGAACGCGGCGGGCATCGGCCCGCCGGGCCGCAGGACGCGAGGCATGAACCATCCTTACACGAAAACAGCCCGGGAATAAACCGCAAATCCCCCGGGCCCGGGCATATTTCCCACCATGACAGGAGGGACTTGCCCGGGCGGATGAAATGGGGCATTATCCGGCGGCGCGGCGCCCCCCGCCCCGCCGCTTCCGCCAATCGACAACCCGGAGGGCTTCCCCCACCATGTGGAACACACCCACCCTGTTCGGCGGGCCCCGCCAGGCCGACGCCAGGATGGCCTGCAAAGAGTGCCAGGGCTCCCTGCGCGTGATCCGCTCCTGCCGGGAGGTCTACCTCTTCTGCGGCCAGTGCGGCGGCAAGTTCCAGCTCGACGCCTACGCCGAATACCTCGACCAGATCGAGGAATTCATGCTCAACATCCCCTGCGACCGCATCTAGCCCAGCCCTCCCCGCCTTCCGTCCAGCCCGCACCGGGCGCCGCCCCGGCCCCGTTTTTTGCCGCCCGCCCGGCCCCGCCGCCCCGGCCCGCGCACAGCGCGTGCGGGGTGTAAAGGATTTCCCCGCGCCGGCCGATAGGACCCGCAGAAGCATCCTCGCAACGCCCTCCGGGGAGAGAATCATGCGCATCGCACCCCTGCTGACCGCCCTGCTGGCCGCCCTGCTGGCCCTGCCCGCCCTGCCCGCCGGGGCCGACGACGCCACCGCCGCCCGCCTGGCCCGGCGCAACGCCGACGCCGCAGGCCAGCAGGCCACCTTCGACCCCGGCGCCGGAACCACGGCCACGCCCATGGGCAAGGCCCATGTGGACGGCGCGCGCCGCCCCATCTACGGCACCCCCGGCGTCAACGCGGGCGTCCTGGCGCCCGACGGCGCCGGAGGCTACGTCTGGGTCGGCACCAGCGCGCCCGTGCCCATGCCCGCCGAGGAGCACGCCGCCGCCCGCGAAATCCGCCTGCAGATCCGCGAGATGGCCGCCCAGCTCTTCGAGCGCGGCACCCAGGGCCTGGGCGGCGGCGTGGCCCTGCCCGCGTCCTTCGTGAACCAGGACAACCTGGACAGCTCGTCGGCCTTCGGGCGCTACATCGCCGAGCAGATGTTCTACGAGCTGAACCAGCTGGGCGTCCCGGTACGCGAATACCGCACCATGGCGCACATCAAGACCCGCCCCGAGGAGGGCGAGTTCGTCATGACGCGCGACATGGCCCAGGCCGCGCGCCCGCGCCCCTCGGGGCTGGCCCTGTCGGGCACCTACTATTTCGACAAGCACAACGTGTTCGTCAACGCGCGGCTGTTCCGCACCCAGGACGGGCTGGTCCTGCGCACGGCCAACATGGTCTTCCCCCAGACGCCGGTGACCAAGGCCATGCTGGCCCGGGGCACCGGGATGCGCCTGCGGGCCGCCCAGACCGACGTCAAGGCCCTGGCCGACGTGAAGGACGACACCAGCCTGCAGTTCATGTTCCAGCAGAACACGCTCCACTAGGCCCACGCCAAGGACGCCCCATGCGCACCAAGACCGCAACCACCGCCCTGGCCGCCCTGCTGGCCGCCCTCTTGCTCGCGAGCTGCTCCCTGTGGCCCGGGCTGGGCTCCGGCCCGCGCAGCGCCCCGCACCCGGTGCCCTACAACGAGCACTCCCTGCGCTGCCTGGCCCTGGGCCGCCAGTACCAGGCCCAGGGGCGCTTCGAGCTGGCGCGCGAGACCTTCATGCACGGTCTGGCCGCAGCCCGCGACGACGACATGCGCGAATCCCTGGCCCAGGAGCTGGAAGCCACGGACCGCATCATCCTGAGCAACAGGTAGGAGACCGCCATGCCCAAGGCGTCAACGCCCCTCGTGACCCTGGCCCCCGTTCTGGTTCTGGCCCTGACCCTGACCCTGGCCCTGGGCACCCCGGCCCGGGCCAGCCAGAGCGTGCCCGAAACCGCCGCCGGAATCGCCGCGCAGCTCGACGCCCAGCTCGTGGATCGCCTGCAACTGGTGGAAGGCCCGGCCCGGGGCACCTCGCTCATCCTCTCCACCCCCGTGGACCTGGGCGACCTGGAAAAAAGCTCGCCCCTGGCCCGGCTCATGGGCGAAGAGCTGGCGGCCTGGTTCGTGGCCAACGGCTACCGCGTGCAGGAGGTGCGCAAGGCCAAGAGCCTGATGCTCGACCCCGCCACCGGCGAGCTGGCCCTGTCGCGCGACGTGCGCCTGCTGGACAGCCGCTCCCAGCAGAGCGAAGTCACCCTCACCGGCACCTACAGCCAGACCTCGCGCAACGTGCGCTTCAACATCCGCCTGCTGCACGCGCCCACGGGCGAGGTGCTGGCCATGGCCGCAGGCACCGTCCGCCTGACGCCGGAGACCAGCGAGCTGCTGGACACGGACGCCCGGGCCCAGGCCGCGCGAATCCGCCCCAGCGTGGACACCGCCTGGGTGCCGCGCACGGCCCAGACCCTGGGCATGTCCCAGTGGAGCCTGCCCGCGCCGGTGCGCGCCATGACCCCCCCGGTCCAGGACCCGATGGTCCTCGACTTCACGGAATAGCCCGCGCCCCTGCGGGCCCGCCGCCGGGCCCCGGCGAAGGACGCAGGACGCAAGAAAGGCCGGAGCGCATCGCGCCCCGGCCTTTTCGTTTGCTTGTGCGGCGGTGCCGCTGGCCGGCCCGCCCTAGTGGGTCGGGCCCTCCACGGCTTCCTTGGCCAGGGAGGCCGCCACGGGGCACAGGTCCGCCCCGCGGCCGGAGAAGATCTTCTCCGGGTCCGCGCAGACCAGGGCGTGGGCGAGCACCTCGTCCATGTTGGCGACCTCGACGATGGTCAGGTCGCGCAGGATGGCGGCGGGCACGTCCTTCAGGTCCTTGGCGTTCTCCTTGGGGATGAGCACCTTCTTGATCAGCCCCCGGTGGGCGGCCAGCAGCTTCTCGCGCAGGCCGCCGATGGGCAGCACGCGCCCGCGCAGGGTGATCTCGCCGGTCATGGCCAGCTCGTTGTCCACGGGCAGGTTGAGCAGCGCCGAGGCCAGGGTGGTGGCCAGGGTGATGCCCGCGCTGGGCCCGTCCTTGGGGATGGCGCCCTCGGGCACGTGGACGTGGATGTCGATCTCCTTGTGGAAGTCGCGCTTGAGGCCGAAGAGGTCCGAACGCGAGCGGATGTAGGACAGGGCGGCCTTGGCCGACTCCTGCATCACCTCGCCGAGCTTGCCGGTGATCTCCACCCGCCCGGTGCCGGGCATGAGCGCGGTTTCCACCAGCAGCAGTTCGCCGCCCAGCTCGGTGTAGGCCAGCCCGGTGGTCACGCCCACCTGCGGGGCGTCCTCCTTCTCGCCGTAGCTGTGCTTGGGCACGCCGAGCAGCTGCGGCAGCTGCTGCTTGGTGATCTTGACCGTCCGCTCCATGTCGCCCTCTTCCACCAGCTTCATGGCCGACTTGCGGCACACGGCGGCCACCTCGCGCTCCAGGCTACGCACGCCCGCCTCGCGGGTGTAGCGGCGGATGATCTCCGTCACGGCGCTGTCGGAGAACGAAAGGTTCTCGGGCTTGAGGCCGTGCTCGCGGATCTGCTTGGGCACCAGGAAGTTGCGGGCGATCTGCATCTTCTCCGTCTCCAGGTAGCCGGGCAGCTTGATGATCTCCATGCGGTCCTGCAACGGCAGGGGGATGGAGTGCAGGCTGTTGGCCGTGGTGATGAAGAAGACCTTGGACAGGTCGTAGTCCATGTCCAGGTAGTGGTCGTTGAAGGTGGAGTTCTGCTCGGGGTCCAGGACTTCGAGCAGCGCCGCCGACGGGTCGCCCCGGAAATCCATGGACATCTTGTCCACTTCGTCCAGGCAGAACACGGGGTTGTTGAACTTCACGCGCTTCAAGGCCTGGATGATCTTGCCGGGCAGCGCGCCCACGTAGGTGCGCCGGTGGCCGCGAATCTCGGCCTCGTCGCGCACCCCGCCCAGGGACAGGCGCACGAATTCGCGCCCCGTGGCGCGCGCCACGGACTTGGAGATGGAGGTCTTGCCCACGCCGGGAGGGCCCACCAGGCACAGGATGGGGCCCTTCATGGTCTCCACCAGGCTCTGCACGGCCAGATATTCGAGGATGCGCTCCTTGGGCTTTTCCAGGCCGTAGTGGTCCTCGTCGAGGATGGTCCGGGCCTGCTCGATGTTCAGGTCCGTTTCCTTGTGGACGTTCCAGGGCAGGTCGAGGATCCAGTCCACATAATTGCGCACCACGGTGTATTCCGCCGAGGACGGCGGAATCTGCTTGAGCTTTTTCAGCTCGCGCAGGGCCTTCTCGCGGTTCTCGTCGGGCATGACCTTCTCGGCCAGGCGCTTTTCCAGCTCGGCGACCTCGACGTTGGGGTCATCCTCGCGGCCCATCTCCTTGTTGATGGCCTTAAGCTGCTCGTTCAGGTAGTACTCGCGCTGGTTGCGCTCCATCTGGTCCTTGACGCGCGACTTGATCTTCTTTTCCAGCGAGGCGATCTCGATCTCGCTTTGCAGCAGCGCGTAGGTCTCTTCCAGGCGGCGCAGGGGGTCGGCCTGCTCGAGGATCTCCTGCTTGCGGGTGTAGTCCACCTTGAGATGAGGCATCACCGCGTCGGCCAGCCGGCCCGCGTTGGTCAGCGACGAGATGGCCACGATGGTCTCGGCGGCCATTTTCTTGTTGACCTTGCCGTACTCCTCCAGGGCCTCGTGGGTGGCGCGCACCAGGGCCTCGGCGTCGGCGGAGTCGGCCTCGAAGTCGGGCACGCGGCGCACCACGGCCATGGGGAACTCGGCCTTGGCGTCCTTGGGGCCCTTGAGGTCCAGGGGCACCAGGCCCTCGGCGGGCGTCCAGCGCGCGCGGTACAGGCCCTCGAAGAGCACCTTGATGGTGCCGTCGGGCAGGCGCAGGAGCTGGAGAATCTTGCTGACGGTGCCAATATCGAAGAGGTCGTCGGGGGTGGGGCGCTCCTGCTCGGGGCTGCGCTGGGCGACGAGGAAGATCTTCTTGTTGAAGTTGGCCAGGGCGGTCTCAATGGCCTTCACCGAGGCCTCACGTCCCACGAAGAGCGGGACGATGGACCGCGGGAACATGACCACCTCGCGCAGGGACATGAGCGGCAGGCGCAGCTCTTCGGAGCGGGGGTCGTTGTCCACCATGACGAAATTCGACATCTATTCCTCCGGGAATGGGTGAGGGGGGCGGCCCCGGGCGGCCCGGGGGCCCGGACTCCGACAAGCTATGACCGCCGGAGCGAAAGTCAACGCCTGCAAGTCAAAGGCGCGCCGGGGCGGCCCCCGGCGCGCCCCCGGCCTAGGCGGACTTGACCTCGGAGTGGAAGATCAAAAGCGGTTCCTGGGCGTTTTCCACCACGGCGCTGTTGATGACGCACTCCTTGACGCCCTCCAGGGAAGGCAGGCGGTACATGATGTCGAGCATCACGCCTTCGAGCACGCTGCGCAGGCCGCGCGCGCCGGTCTTGCGCGCCAGGGCCTTCTTGGCCACCGCCGCCAGGGCGTTGGTGGTGAAGCGCAGGCGCACGTCGTCGAGCTCGAAGAGCTTCTGGTACTGCTTGGTCAGGGCGTTGCGCGGCTCGGTGAGGATGCGCACCAGGTCTTCCTCGGTCAGCTCGTCCAGGCTGGCGACCACGGGGATGCGGCCCACGAACTCGGGGATCAGCCCGAACTTGACCAGATCGTCGGGGCTGACGTTGCGGATGAGCTCGTCGGTGCGGGCCTCCTGGGTCTTGCGCAGCTCCGCGCCGAAGCCCAGCCCGCTGCCCTCGCGCCGGCTCTGGACGATCTTCTCCAGGCCGATGAACGCCCCGCCCAGGATGAACAGGATGTTCGAGGTGTTCATGCGGATGAACTCCTGCTGCGGGTGCTTGCGCCCGCCCTTGGGCGGGATGTTGGCCTCGGTGCCCTCGATGATCTTGAGCAGGGCCTGCTGCACGCCCTCGCCGGACACGTCGCGGGTGATGGACGGGCTGTCGCCCTTGCGGGCGATCTTGTCGATCTCGTCCACGTAGATGATGCCCCGCGAGGCGGCCTCGATGTCGTAGTCGGCGTTCTGCAAGAGTTGGACGAGGATGTTCTCCACGTCCTCGCCGACATAGCCCGCCTCGGTCAGGGTCGTGGCGTCGGCGATGGCGAAGGGCACCTTGAGCACGCGGGCCAGGGTCTGGGCCAGCAGGGTCTTGCCCGAGCCTGTGGGGCCGATGAGCAGGATGTTGCTCTTGTCCAGCTCCACGTCGTTCTTGGCCTTGCCCGCGTAGAACACGCGCTTGTAGTGGTTGTGCACGGCCACGGCCAGGGTCTTCTTGGGGTTGGACTGGCCGATGACGTACTCGTCCAGGAGCTTCTTGATCTCCTCGGGGGTGAGCAGGCGGCCTTCCTCGACCTCCTCGGAGACGCTTTCCTGGGCGATGATCTCGTTGCACAGGCCGACGCATTCGTCGCAGATATAGACTTCGGGCCCGGCGATGAGCCGCTGCACCTCGTCCTGCCCCTTGCCGCAGAACGAGCAGCTCAGCTCGGGGGGCAGGCCCATCTTCTTGTCGGACATGTGCCTTCTACTCCTTGGCTTGTTCCGGCAGTTCCTTGCGCGATACCAGAATCTTGTCGATGATGCCGTAGTCCTTGGCCTCCTGGGGGCCCATGAAGTAGTCGCGCTCGGTGTCCTCGGCGATCTTCTTGAGCTTCTTGCCGGTGTGCTGGGCCAGGATGCCGTTCAACATCTCGCGCATGCGCAGGATTTCGCGGGCGTGGATGTCGATGTCCGTGGCCTGGCCCTGCATCCCGCCCAGGGGCTGGTGGATGAGGATGCGCGCGTGAGGCAAAGCAAAACGCATACCAGGTTCGCCCGCCGCAAGCAGCACGGCGCCCATGCTCGACGCCTGGCCGATGCACACCGTGGACACGGGGGCGGAAATGTACTGCATGGTGTCGTAGATGGCCATGCCTGCCGTGACCACCCCGCCCGGGGAATTGACGTACAGGTTGATGGGTTTTTCCGGGTTTTCGGATTCCAGGAACAACAGCTGCGCGCAGACCAGGCTGGCCACATGGTCGTCGATGGCCGTGCCCAGCAGGATGATGCGGTCGCGCAGAAGGCGCGAATAGATGTCGTAGGCACGCTCGGTGCGCCCGGTGGTTTCGATGACTATCGGCACGGTGGGCATGTCGGAAATCCCCCTTTCTTGCTGGTGAACGGGCCGCCGGACGCGCTGCGGCCCATGGTCGAACATACGTCAAGGGCCCTTGGCGCGTCCAGCTTCAAAAACGCGCGCGCCCGCAGGACGCGGGCAGGGCCGGGACGGCAGGCCGCCCGGAAGGACAGGGGCGGGGCTCCGGCACCGGAACCCCGCCCCGCGTGTCGGCTACTCGTCGGCCTTGTCCGCCTTGGGGGCGGATTTTTTTGCCGGGGCCTTCTTTTCCGCGCCGTCCTTCTTGGCCTTGGCGGCGGGCTTCTTCGCGGCCTCGGGGGCGTCGGCGTCCTTGGGGGCGGCCTTCTTGGCCGGGGCCTTGCGGGCGGGCTTGGCCTCGCCGCCCTCCTGGGCCGGGGCCGCCGGGGCCACCTCGGTGACCTTGGCGCTGGCGTAGATCTTCTCCACGGCCTTGTCGGCCAGCAGGCGGTCCTTGAGGGCGAACATCAGGTTGTGCTCCTCGTAGTACCGGCGCACGGTCTCGGGGTCCTGCTTGGTGCGGATGGCCTCCTGGAGCAGGTGGCGGTCCACCTCCTCGTTGGTCACGGCCATGCCCTCCTTGGCCGCCACGGCCAGGAGCAGCATCTGGGTGCGCACCATCTCCTCGGCCTTGGGCCGGAACTGGCCGCGCAGCTCCTCGGGGGTCTTGCCCAGGGCTTCCAGACGGCGGCCCTGGCTCTCCACGCGCTGCTTGAAATCGCCCAGCAGCTGGTCCACATGCTCCTCGACCACCATGGGCGGCAGGGGGAAGTCCACCTTGGCCAGCAGCTGGTCCACCAGCTTCTTCTGGGCGTCAGCGCGCACCAGGTTGCGGCGCGACTCGAGATAGGAGTTCTCGATGGCCTCGCGCAGCATGGCCATGTCCTTGAAGCCGCCGGCCTTCTTGGCAAAGGTGTCGTCCAGCTCGGGCATCACCTTGGCCTTGATCTCGTGCAGCTTCACGCGCAGGGTCACGGTGCGACCCGCGAAATCGCGGTTGATGAAGTCCTCAGGGAAGGTGATGTCGTCCTCGCCGTTCTCCCCGGGCTTGAGCTTCTTCACGATGGCCTCGAACTCGGGCAGCGACTGGTTGTCGCCCAGGACCATCTGGAAGCCGTTGGCCTTGATCTCGTCCACGGCCTTGCCGTCCTGCCAGGCCGAGAAATCCACCACCACCACGTCGCCGTCGCGGGCGGTGCGGTCCTCGGTGACGGTCTGCATCTCGGCCAGGTTCTCGCGGATGCGATCCACCACGGCCTGGATCTCGGCGGGATCGACCTCGGGCTTCTCCTGCTCCACTTCGAGGCCCATGTACTCGGGCACCTCGAAGGTCGGGGCGACCTCGAACTTCACGCTGTAGGTGAAGGCTTCGCCGCGCGCCAGCAGCCCGGCGTCCACGTCCAGGCGCGACATGGGCTGCACGCCCAGCTCGCCCATGATCTCGTTCAGGTGGACGTTGACCAGGTCCGTGGTGGCCTCCTCGCAGATCTGCTGGCGGAAGCGGCCCTCCACCAGCTGGGACGGCACCTTGCCCTTGCGGAAGCCCTTGATGTCCACCGTGGTGCGATACACGGACACGGTGGCCTGGATGGCGGCGTCCACCTCTTCAACGGGGACGGTGACAACCACCTTGCGCTCGACGGGGGACAGCTCTTCGACCTTGTATTCCATGTGTTCGGCTCCTTGTGCGTCTGCCTCGTTTTCAGAGGAAATCGTTGGCGGCCAGTGCGGGCGTCGTGGTGCAGGGGGAGGGACTCGAACCCTCAAGCCTTGCGGCACTGGCTCCTAAGACCAGCGTGTTTACCAATTCCACCACCCCTGCGTGGCGCGTGCCCGCCCGGCGTCAGGCGCTGCGGGGCGGCGACCCCGGTCGGCAAAAAAAGATTCCGGAAAGACGAAAACGGCCCCGTGCGGGCACGGCGCCCCACCGGCGCGGCCCGTGCCGCCCGAAACCCGCGGCGGCCAGAGGCGCGGGCGCTGGCCCGCGCGGCCCGGACACCCCGCAAAAGGCTAATGCATTAGCCACGCGGGGCTGGGGTGTCAATCCCCCCACGGTGCGCAGGCTAGAAACCCTATTTGTTCCGCCGTGTCAAGCCCGCGGCGCCCGGCCCAGGCCCCGGTGCGCCCCTCAGCCCCGGCCCCGGCGCCCGACCCCGGCGTCCAGGGCGGCGTCCAGGGGATCGCGCCCGGCGGCCAGCAGGTCCAGGGGCGCGCCGTGGGCGGGCGGCCCCGCGCCCCGGCCCGGGGCGAAGCCGTGGCGCAGGCCCAGGTTCAGGTAGCGCTGGGCGCGGACCACGGCCTCGCGCAGCCCCAGGCCCTGGCCCAGGCCGGTGGCGATGGCCGCCGACAGGGTGCAGCCCGTGCCGTGGGTGTGCGCCGTGTCCACCCGGGGCTGCTCCAGCACCGTGAAGCTGCCGTCGGCCAACCCCAGCAGGTCGGCCATGCGGTCCTGCCCGGAGCCGTCCAGGTGCTCGCCCCGGAAGTGCCCGCCCTTGAGCAGCACGGCCCGCGCCCCCAGGCCCAGCAGCCGCCCCACGGCCTCGCGCGCGGCGCCGGGGCTGTCGATGACCATGCCCGCCAGCAGCTCGGCCTCGGGCCCATTGGGCGTGAGCAGGTCGGCCAGGGGCAGCATCCGCCGCCGCAGGGCGTCCACGGCGTTCTCCTCCAGCAGGCGGTGCCCGCTCTGGCTGACGCAGACCGGGTCCACCACCAGCGGGAAGGCCTTGTCCGCCAGGGTGTCGGCCACAGCCTCGATGATGGGCGCCGAAAAGAGCATCCCGGTCTTGGCCGCCGCCACGCGGAAGTCCGTGAGCACCGTGGTCAGCTGCAGGGCCACGAACCCGGGCGTGGGGGCCTCGATGCCCGTGACGCCCAGGGAATTCTGGGCCGTGAGCGCCGTGATGACGCTCATGCCGTAGCCGCCAAGCATGGCGATGGTCTTCAGGTCGGCCTGGATACCCGCCCCGCCGCCGGAGTCCGACCCGGCGATGGTCAAAATCTGCGCGGGCCCGCGCGTGGGCTCAGGCATGGCTCGCCTCCGTGGCCCCGGCGCCCGCGCGCAGCGCCCCCAGCCCCAGGCCCGAGCGCAACAGCAGCGCCAGGGCCAGGGCCGTGGTCGGCACGAACAGCAGCACGTGGTAGAACACCCCCAGGGCCAGGGCCTGTTCCCGGGGCACCCCGAACACCGCCAGGGCGGCGACCATCACCGCCTCGTAGACCCCCACCCCGCCCGGGGTGGACGGCAGGGCCAGGCCCCCGGCGGCCATGACGAACACCGCCAGCATCTGCCCGGCGTCCAGGTCCAGCCCGCCCGTCAGGCGCAGCAGCACGACATACTGAAGATAATACACCGCCCAGGTGATCAGGGAGAACAGGGCCACACGGCCCAGGAAGGCACCGCGCAGCTCCCCGCCCAGGTGCCCGGCCAGTTCGCGCACCAGCCGCTTGAGCCCGGCCAGGGGCATGAGCCGCTCGGCCAGGGCCGCCAGCCGGGGCCAGCGCGCCAGGGCTGCCAGGGCCGCCCACAGGCCCAGCACCAGCGCCGCCAGCGGCCAGGCCAGCATCCCGCCGCCCACCAGGGCCACCGCCGCCAGGGCCGCCAGCAACAGCATGTTCAGGTCGCCGAAGCGCTCCCAGAACACCCAGCCCAGGCCCCGGGCCGCCCCGGCCCGGCCCGCGCGGGCCAGGTACAGGGCCTTGGCCGCCTCGCCGAGCTTGGCGGGCAGGATGTTGTTCAGCCCGATGCCCACGCAGCCCGCGCCCACGGCGGCCCCGAGGCCCACACGCCCCCCGGAGATGACCCGCAGCCGCAGCCCGACCGCGACCAGGTCCACGGCCAGCACCACGGCGCACAGGGCCATGCCCGCCAGGGGCAGCGCCCCCAGGGAACGGCCCAGGGCCACAGGGTCGATGCCCCACACGGCGTAAAGCAGGCAGCCCCCGGCCAGGGTCACGCGCAGCGCGGGCCCGGCCACGGCGCGCAGCCCCGCCCCCGCCGCGCCGCCCTGCTCCGCCTCGCGGCGCAACGCGGGCAGCAGGCCGACGGCCAGGGCCGTCAGCAGCACGAACAGCGGCTCCAGGGGCAGGCGGTAGCGCGCGTAGCCCACAGGCCCGTTCACGGCCAGGAAATAGCCCACCACCATCAGCCCGCCCAGGGCCATGCCGGGCCGGGCGCGCACAAGCCGCCACGCCCCGGCGAGCTGCACCACGCGCAAGACCAGGGTCAGCACCAGCCCGGCAACGGCGAAGGCCGGGTTGTAGGTCAGGAAATTCCACAGCCGTTCCAGGGCGTTGTCCCCCGGGCTCTCGTAGTAGCCGCGCCAGTCCAGGGCCAGCATGTTGACCACGCCCATGCTCGACGGGCTGAGGATGTTCTTGGACGCACCCCAGACCCAGGCCTTGGCCACCGACAGCGGCGACACCGTGCGCAGGTAGTCCGCGAACCAGGCCTTGGCCGCCGCGTCGCGGGCGAAGGGATCGGCGCGGACCTCCTCGGGCAGGGTCGTAAGGTGTTCCTTCCACAGCCGGGAATACTTGGCCTTGCCCGCCTTGGCCGGGGACAACCCCTCCTCGAACAGGGCGATGCCCGGCACCACCCATTCCGTGAGGTGGCGCACGCCCTGGGAGGTCATGGCCACATGGCCGTGGAGCACGGCGTTGCGCGCCAGCCAGGGCGCCACCAGCGCCGCGAAGACCACGGCGAACAGCGCCGCCCGGCGCAGACGCACCCAGACGCCGTCACGGCACCACTCCACCAGCAGGTAGCCGACCATGAACAGCGGCAGGTACATGGTCACGGTGCGCACCATGGTGCACACCCCCAGCATGGCGGCGGCCAGGGCCAGGTCGCGGCCCGCGCGGCTGACGTGGTAGCGCAGGAAGAAATAGAGCATCACCGCAAACAGCGGATAGAACAGCGATTCCGTGAGCACCTGGTTGGAATACACGACCATGTTCAGGTTCAGCGCGGCGAACCCGCCCGCGAGGTTGGCCGTGGTCTGGTCGAACAGGGCCCCGGTGCGGTGCATGGTGTAGACCACCGAGAAGCCCGCCAGGTTCTGGAGCACCATGGCCAGCAGCAGGGCGTTGGTGCCCACCACCCCTTCCAGGATTTCGCCCCCCGGGGCCAGGACGGCGCACAGCGCCAGGAACATCCCGTACCCGGGCACGCGCTCGGTGTCGAAGGCGGGGCTGAAGCCCTGGTCCAACAGCAGGTTGGCCATTTCGATGTAGATGAAATGGTCGCCGTCGCCGCGCACCATGGTGTGTGGGGAATCCCAGAGCAGCAGCCCGGCCGCCAGGCGCATGAGCAGCCCCAGGCCCAGGGCCACGGTGAAGAATCGCAGGCTCGCGCTCGGTTTCATGCTTTTTCCAGGATGATGAAGGTGCGAAAGGCCAGCAGCGGGTCCAGCAGGCCCAGGCGGGCTTCGGCGCGCTCCAGCCAGGCGATGGCGGCGTCCGGCAGCAGCGCCCGGCCCCCGAAGCCCCCGGTGAGCGGATAGGACAGCTGCGCCAGGCGGCGGCGCTGCACCACGCGCAATTGCGGGAAGGCGCGCGCGAAGCGCTCCGGCTGGCGGAAGAACAGCACCGTGGCCACGGCCTGGTTGGAGTCGAAGGGCCGGTCCGAACACAGGCAGGCCTCGCCCAGGGGGTCGCAGCCCAGGTCCACGGGCTCGGGGTGCAGCCAGCGGTATACGGGATACGAGGCCGGGGAGACGTAGGGGTCCATGATCAGCACCCGCCCCCCGGGCCGCAGGGCGCGCAGGGCCTCGGCGAAGAACAGCGCCGGGCGCGGCAGGTGGTGCAGCACGTCGAAAAGCACGATGCTGGCCAGGGCCCCGTCGCGCACGGGCAGCCGCTGGGCGTCGCCCACCATGTCCGTCCAGGGCGTGCGCTCGATGTCCAGGGTCAGCACCCCGGGCACATGCTCCTTGAACTTGCCGATGCCCGCGCCGACCTCCAGGGCCGGGCCCGGGGGCATCTCGCGGCGCATGGCCTCGAACCAGCCCCGGTACATGCGCCGCACGCAGGGCTTGCGCTCCCAGGCGGCAAGCTGTTCCCTCAGGATGCGCTCGGACATCGGCCTTCCCTCCCCGCCCCGCGCGGGCCTAGACGAACTTGAGCTTGCGCATGGCGAACCAGCACATGCGCAGCAGGAGCAACCCGTGGCGGAAGCGGCTGATCTGGGTTTCGCCGTATTCGCGGGCCCGGTAGCGGATGGGCACCTCGACGATCTTCAGGTTCAGCTTGGAGGCCCCGAAGAGCAGGTCGAAGTCGCCGAAGGGGTCGAAGTCGCCGAAATAGGCCCGCCCGGCCACCAGCCGCTCGTAGTCCTTGCGCGAGAGCACCTTGGTGCCGCACAGGGTGTCCTTGAGGCGCTGGTTGAGCAGCCAGGAGAAGGCCAGGCTGAAGAACTTGTTGCCCAGCAGGTTCAAGAAGCGCATGGCCTCGTCCTGCATGGGGTAGACCAACCGCGTGCCGTTGATGAACTCGCCCTTGCCCGAGGCGATGGCCCGGTAGAACTTGGGCAGGTCTTCGGGAGGCATGGTCAGGTCGGCGTCCAGGATCATCAGCACGTCGCCGCTGGCGGCGGCGAAGCCCTTGCGCACGGCGTCGCCCTTGCCCTTGCCGTCCTGGACCAGGAACTTGATGTCCTTGTCGGGGTTGGCGGCCATGACCCGGCGGATCTCCTCGGGGGTGCCGTCCTGGGAGTGGCCGTCCACGAAAATGATCTCGGTGTGGCTGCCCAGCTCGGGGGTGCGGCGCACGGCGGGCTCGATATTGCCGCGCTCGTTGCGGCAGGGGATGAGCACCGTCACGCTCAGGTCGTCGTCCACCTCGGCGCGCTCGCGCATGCGGGCCACCACCCAGTCGGACAGGCACAGGCGGTTGACCAGCGGCAGGCTGCCCAGGGCCTCGGCCAGGGGCGAAAGCAGCGGCACGCGCCTGGGCAACAGCAGCTTGCGGTCGGTCTTCACGGTCTCGAAGTCCGCCAGGTACAGCAGGTTCTTGATGTCCAGGGGCGAGAGCCAGTTGCCCATGCGCTGGGGCATCTTGGCGCCCACGCGCTCGGCCAGCTCCAGCAGCGGCTCCCACAGGAAATTGTAGTAGCCGACGATGACGCGCGTTTCGGGGGTGCAAAAGGGGCGCAGGTTCTCGAAGCAGGCCTGCACGTCCTCCAGGTGGCCCACCAGGTCGGAGACCACGATGAAGTCGAAGGTGCCCTCCACCCCGCAGGCCGCAAGGTTCTCGGCGTCGCCGGTGAGGAAGGTCAGCCCCGGAAAGGCTTCGGCGGCCAACTCCGTCATGCGCGGCGAGAGGTCCACGCCCACGCCCAGGGACGGCTCCAGGGCCGCCAGCAGCTCGCCCGTGCCGCAGCCCAGCTCCAGCACGCGCCGCCCCGGGGGCACGACGAAGCGCAGGTAGGCGGCCTGGGCGTCGTAGTAGGCGGCGTTTTTCGCCCGCCACATGCGCCGCTCGGGGGCCAGGGCGTCGAACGTCTCGCGGATCTTCTGCTTGTAGGCGGAAAGCTGCATGGTCGGGGTCCTCTCTGGGTGCGCGTCCTTGTGGCGTGGCCCGGGTCATACCCCAACCCCGGGCCGATGCCAAGACGCCGCGATGCGCCAGGCGCGAAGGGCTAGTGGTTGAAGGCCGCCTGGAGGCGGTATTGCAGGTGGGTGTTGCGCTTGCGGCTGGTGGCCCGGGCCAGGCCGATGGACATGGCCCGCGCGGGGCCGATGAGCACGGCCAGCCGCCGGGCGCGGGTCAGGCCCGTATAGATCAGGTTGCGTTCGAGCATGATGTAGTGCTGCGGCACCACGGGCATAATCACCGCCGGGTACTCGCTGCCCTGGGACTTGTGCACCGACACGGCGTAGGCCGGGGCCAGCTCGTCCAGCTCGTGGGCCTCGTAGGGCACCTCGCGGCCGTCGAACTCCACCACCAGCTCGCCCTCGGCGGGGTCCACCGCCGCGATCCAGCCCAGGTCGCCGTTGAACACGTCCTTGTCGTAGTCGTTGCGCAGCTGGAGCACGCGGTCGCCCTGGCGGAAGACGGTCTCGCCGCGCCGCAGCTCGCGGCCCACGGGGTTCAGTCGTTCCTGGAGCAGGCGGTTCAGGGCCTGGGTGCCCAGGGGACCCTTGTGGATGGGCGTGAGCACCTGGATGTCGCGGCGCGGGTCCAGCCCGTAGGCCTTGGGGATGCGCTCGGTGGCCAGATGCAGGATGTAGTCGCGGATGTCGCCGGGGTCCGAACGGCGGACCCAGAAGAAGTCGTCCGCCGGGCCCGGGGGCTCGTTGTTCTCGGGCAGCTGGCCCGCGTTGATGCGGTGGGCGTTGGTGACGATAAGGCTCTCGCGGGCCTGGCGGAAGATGCGCGTGAGCACGGCGTGGGGCACGGCCTGGCTGGCCAGGATATCGCCCAGGATATTGCCCGGGCCCACGGAAGGCAGCTGGTTCACGTCGCCGATGAGCACCAGGCGGCAGGTCAGGGGCAGGGCCCGCAGCAGCGCCAGGAACAGCGCCTCGTCGAGCATGGAGGCCTCGTCCACCACCACGGCGGCGGCCTCGATCTTGTTGTCCTCCCCCAGCTGGAAGCCGCCCTCGGGGGAGTATTGCAGCAGCCGGTGCAAGGTGGAGGCCGTGTGGCCGGTGGCCTCGGCCAGGCGCTTGGCGGCCCGGCCCGTGGGCGCGGCCAGCTTGACCTTGAACTTCAGCGCCGCCAGCACGTTGACCAGGGTGCGGGTGATGGTCGTCTTGCCCGTGCCCGGCCCGCCGGTAATGACGAAGACCTTGTTCTCGCACCCGGCCAGCACGGCCTGGCGCTGCTCGGCGGACAACTCCACCTGCGCCGCGGCCTCGATGCCGGGTATGACCCTGCGGATGGCCGCCAGGTCCATGGGCGTGGGGTGCTCGATCAGGTGGTACAGGCGCTTGGCCGTCTCGGTCTCGTGGCGGTAGAAATGCATGAGGAACACCGCGCGCGGCACGCCCTGGGCCGAAAGGTCCTCCACCACCACGCGCTTGCGGTGCTCCAGGGCAGCCACGGCGGCGCGCACATGGTCCGGGCCCGGGCCGCCTTCCGCGTCGGCGTACTGCGGGTCGGCGTCGTAGTCCACCCCGGCCCAGGGCGGCGGGCCGTCGGGGTCGGCAGGGTCCGGCGAGCCCTCGGGCCCGCCAGCACCCGGCCCGGCCAGCACGCGCTCCCAGCCCGCCAGCAGCTCCAGCACATGGCGCACCAGCTCGTCCTCGGGCAGGAACAGGTGGCCCTTCTCGCTGGCGGCGAACAGGGCATAAATCACCCCGGCCTCCACGCGCTGGGGCGCATCGGGCGAAAAACCCAGGCGCAGGGCCATGCCGTCGGCGGTGCGAAAGCCCACGCCGCGAATCTCGTAGGCCAGCTCGTAGGGGTTCTCGCGCAGCTTGGCCTCAGCCCCGCTGCCGTAGCGCTGCCAGATGCGCGCCGCGTGGGTGGGCGACACCTGATGCGACTGCAAAAAGATCATCAGGTTGCGCACCTCGTGCTGCCCGGCCCACGACTCGCGGATGGCCGCGAGCTTCTTGCGGCCCAGGCCCTCGACCTCCAGCAGCCGTTCGGGTTCCTGGTCGAGCACGTCGAGCACGGCGGCGCCGAAGTGGTCCACCAGCCGCGCGGCCAGCACGGGGCCGATGCCGCGCACGTTGCCCGAGGCGAGGTAGCGGCGGATGCCGTTGATGGTGGCGGGCATGGCCTGCTGGGCCACATGGACTTCGAACTGGCGCCCGAACTTGGGGTGCTCCACCCACTGGCCGGTGAGGTCAAGCATCTCGCCGGGGCGCACCTGGGCCATGGTGCCGACCACGGTCACGTCGCCCACCTCGCCCCGCGCGCGGACCCGGGCCACGGTATAGCCGTTGGCCGGGTTGTGGTAGACCACGCTTTTGACTTCGGCCTTCAGGGTTTCGGGCATGGCCCCGCCTTGGTGCGATGCGCCGGACGCACGGCGCTCAGAGGTCCTGGCGGAACCGCAGCGACTGGCGCAGGGTCTCGCGGTCCACGAACTTGACCTCGGCGCCCAGGGGGATGCCCTGGGCCAGGCGGCTGACGCGCATCCCGGGGTGCGCGCGGGCCACGAGATCCTTGATGAAGCTGGCGGTGGTCTCGGCCTCCAGGGTCGTGCCCAGGGCCAGGATGACCTCCGCCACCCGGCCCTCGGCCAGCCGCGCCCGCAGCCGGGGCACCTCCAGGTTCTGGGAGGTGACGTTCTCCAGCGGAGCCAGCAGGCCGCCCAGCACGAGGTAGCGGCCCTTGTAGAACCCGCCGTCCTCGATGGCCAGCAGGCTGTCCCACTCGGCCACGACCATGAGCTGCGAACCGTCGCGGGCCGGGTCGGAGCAGATGCAGCAGGGGTTGCAGTCCGACAGGCTGGCGCAGCGCTCGCAGAAGAACAGCCGCTCGCGCAGTTCCAGGATGCTCTGGCCCAGGGCCTGGGCCTTGGGCAGGGGCCATTTGAGCAGCTCCAGGGCCGCCCGCAGGGCCGACTTGGGGCCCAGGCCGGGCAGCCGCGAGAGCTGGTCCACCACCGCCCGGAGCGGCTCGGGAAGTTGCTGCACGCAGGGCTCCTAGAACAGGCCGGGGATGTTGACGCCGCCGGTGATGGCCTTCATCTCGGTCTCGGCGGTCTCCTTGCCCTTCTTCACGGCCTCGTTGACGGCGGCCAGCACCAGGTCCTGAAGCATTTCCACGTCCTGCGGGTCCACACAGGCCGGGTCGATGCGGATGGCCTTGATCTCGCCCGCGCAGGTGGCCCTGACGCTGACCATGCCACCCCCGGCGGCGGCCTCCACCTCGCGGTCCTTGAGCTCCGCCTGGAGCTTCTCCATCTTCTTCTGCATCATCTGCGCCTGGCGCATCAAATCGTTCATGCCACGCATGGGCTTGTCTCCGGTGCTTTTCGTGTCGGGGAAGGGAATCCGTCAGCCATTGCCCTCATCCGCCGGGCGGGCGTCCACGAATCCGGCGTCGAAGGCCTGCATCACGGACTGGACCAGGGGATGGGCCCGGGCCCGGGCCTCCAGCTCCTTGTGCGTCGCCTGCTGGCGCTCGGGCACATGGAAGCCGATGGCCGTGTCCGGACCGAAATATTCGCCCACCAGGGCCGTCAGGGCCGCGAAAGCCTCGCCGCGGCGGATCTGGGTGCAGTGCATCTGGTTCTGGCACTCCAGGGTCAGGGTGCCCTCCTCGAAGCGCGCCCCGGCCTGCATCAGGCCGTTGATGCCCCGGCCCGTGGCCTCCTGCACGGCGCGGGCGAACTCCTTGAAGCCTTCCCAGGTGCGCGGGCCCCCGGGCAGGGGCACGCCGTGGCCAGCCACCGTGGGCGGGGCCGCGCGGCGCGCGGCGCGCGGCGGCGCCGGGTCGTGGGGCTCTTCGGGCGCCGGAGGCTGCGGGTCGGCAAACGCCGAAGCGGGCCCGGCCACCTCGGCGCGCCAGGCGTCGGGGTCCGGCTCCGGGTCGGAGTCCGGGGCAGGCCCGGGCTCCGGCTCGGGCTCCGGGCCAGGCTCCGGGCCAAGCTCCGGGGTGGCGGAGGCGACGGGAACGTCCTGCGGGGCACGGGCCGGGGCACGGGCCGGGGCGGGGGCCGCAGCAGCGGGGGCGGCGTCAGGGTCCGCGTCGTCGGCCTCGGCGTCTTCCGGGGCGCTGGCGGCGGACGCCGCGCCCCCGGCCTCGCGGCCCCGGGCGGCGGCGCGCGGCGCGCCTGCGGGCCGGGGCGGGGCCTGGGGCGCCGGGCCGCCCTGCCCTGCCGGGGCTCCGGGCGCGGGCGGCGCCGCCGGGGCCGCGCCGGTGCGGGCGACATCGCCCAGGGGCAACAGCCGGGGCAGGCAGGCCAGGTTGAGCAGCAGCAGCTCCAGGGCCAGGGCGGGCTCCAGGCTGCCCTTGACCCGCTGCTGGCCCTCCAGGGTCAACTGCCAGCAGGCGTGGACGTGGGCGGGGTCGAAGCGCCGGGTCCATTCCAGCCACTGCGGGGCCTCGTCGGCGGAAATATCCAGCACCCCCAGGGCCGCCTCGCCCGACTGCCCCAGCAGGAACAGCGTGCGCCAGCACTCGGTCAGCTCGCGCAGGAAGAAGCCCAGGTCCAGCCCCTGGTCAAGGATCTCGCGCAGGATGGTGGACACCCCCAGGCAGTCGCGCCCGTGGATGGCCGCCAGCAGGCGGAACATGATCTCGCGCCCGGCCAGGCCCAGGACCTGGCGCACGTCGGCGCTGGTCAGCTTTTCTCCGCCCAGGGCCAGCACCTGCCCCAGCAGCGACATGGCGTCGCGCACGCTGCCCGCCCCGCGCCGGGCCAGCAGGGCCACGGCGTCGGCGTCGAAGGCCAGATGCTCGGCGTCCAGCAGGAAGGTCAGGTGCGCTTCGATTTCCTTCTGTCCCAGGCGCTGGAAGGTGTAGTGCTGGCAGCGGCTGATGATGGTGGCCGGAAACTTGTGCGGCTCCGTCGTGGCCATGATGAAGGTGGCGTGGGCCGGGGGCTCTTCCAGGGTCTTGAGCAGGGCGTTGAAGGCGCCCTTGGAGAGCATGTGCGCCTCGTCGATGATGAAGACCTTGTAGCGGCAGTCGATGGGCGCGAAGCCCACGTCCTCCTTGAGGGAGCGCACGTTGTCCACGCCGGTGTGCGAGGCGCCGTCGATCTCCATCACGTCCACGGCGGCACCGGCCTGGATCTGGCGGCAATGGGCGCACTGGTTGCAGGGCTCGGCGGCGGGGCCGCGCTCGCAGTTGAGCGCCTTGGCGAAGATGCGCGCGATGGTCGTCTTGCCCACGCCGCGCGTGCCGCTGAACAGATAAGCCGGGGCCACGGCGCCCGTGGCCGCCGCGCGCGAGAGGATGGACTTGATGACCGCTTGCCCGGCGACTTCGGAAAAGCGCTGGGGGCGGTACTTGTGGGTCAGGTGGGTCTGGCTCATGGGGCGCCTTGCCCCGCGCCGGGCCCGGGCGGGGCAAGGCGCGGGGCGGATGCGGGTCTAGATGTCGTACTTGTCGAGCCAGGCGTCGTACTTGGGGTTCTCGCCCTTGACGATCTTGAAGTACTCGCGCTGGATGTGCTTGGCCACGGCGCCGGCCTTGCCCTCGCCGATGGTCCTGCGGTCCACCTCGCGGATGGGCGTGACCTCGGCGGCGGTGCCGCAGAAGAAGGCCTCGTCGGCGCTGTAGAGCTCGTCGCGGGTGAAGCGCTCCTCGATCACCTCGTAGCCCAGGTCGCGGGCCAGGGCGATGAGGGTGTTGCGGGTCAGCCCGTCGAGGATCGAGGTCAGCGGCGTGGTCTTGATCCGCCCGCCGCGCACGATGAAGATGTTCTCGCCCGAGGCCTCGGACACATAGCCCTCGGTGTCGAGCATCAATGCCTCGTGGTAGCCGTCGGCCAGGGCCTCGCGCTTGGCGAGGATGGAATTGCAGTAGTTGCCCACGGTCTTGGCCTTGGTCATCATCACGTTGACGTGGTGGCGGGTGAAGGTCGAGGTCTTCACGCGGATGCCCTTCTCCAGGGCTTCGTCGCCCAGGTAGGCGCCCCAGGGCCAGGTGGCGATGATGGTCTGGATGGGGTTGTCGCCGGGGAACACGCCCATGGCGCCCGCGCCGATGAAGGACAGGGGCCGGATGTAGCCCTCGGCCAGCTTGTTGGCCTTGAGGGTGGCGATGACCGCGTCGCAGATTTCCGCCTCGGTGAAGGGAATCTTCATCTCCATGATCTTCGCCGAATTGAAATGGCGGTGGATGTGCTCCTTCAGGCGGTAGACGGCGGAGCCGCCCCCGGTGAGCCTGTAGGCGCGGATGCCCTCGAACACGCCGCACCCGTAGTGCAGGGTGTGGGTCAGGACGTGGACCTGGGCCTGGTCCCACGGCACGAGCTTGCCGTCGAACCAGATGCTTTCGGCTTTCTGGACCATGGTGAGACTCCCTCGGGGGTGCAAAAGGTTGAGCGCCAAGGCGGCCCGGGCCCGCCCCGGACAGAGCGCGGCGCGGGCGCGACACGGGCGCCGCGCGGGCGCGGTGTGACAGGCGAAGGTAAGAAAAACCCCGGGCGAGGTCAAGGCGCCAAGGCGACGACGGGCGCCCGCGCGCCGGGCCCCGGCTCGCAGCCGCGCCAATCCACCGGCCCGGGGGGCGCCGGGCACCGCGCGCGGGACACCGGACGCCACTGGCGATGTGGGCGTGACCCTCTACCGGGGCACCTTGCGCCCGCGCGCCGGGCACCGGCCAGGGGGCCGGGGCGCGGGGCGAATCAGTAATGATAGCGGCATTGCAGCACGACCAGGGTGTCCGCCGCGCCGTCGAATGTGTACACCAGCCGGTGTTCGTGGTCGATGCGCCGCGACCAGCAGCCCGCGAGGTCGAAGCGCAGGGCCTCGGGCTTGCCCAGGCCCTCGAAGGGCGCACGCGCCCCGGGCGCGAGCGCCCTACCCGCGCCCGCCTTTGGCGCCGCCCTTGCCCGCTCCGGCCTTGCGCGCGCCGGATTTGCCGCCGCCGGGCTTGCGGGCGATGCCCTTGGCCGGGGCGCGGCCCTTGGGCTTGGCGGGCCGGGGGGCGTCGCCCTTGCCCCTGCCCTTGGGGGCCTCGCCCTTGCCCTTGCCCTTGGGAGCTTCAGCCTTGCCCTTGGGGGCTCCCGCCTTGCCCTTGGGGGCCTCGGGCTTGCCTTTGCCCTTGGGGGTGGGCGCCGGGGCGCCCTGCTCCGCCGGGGCCTCGGCCTTGGGCGCGGGGCCGAGCTTGGTGGACTTCTGGCGCGGCTTGGCCGGGCGCCGGGGCTCGGGGGCCGGGCGCCGGGGCTTGGTCGTCGGGGCGGGCTTCTTGTCGTGGCTGGCGCGGAAATGCACGGCCATGGGCGCCATGGTCAGGCCCACGAGCTTGCGCAGCTGCTTTTCCAGGTAGCGCTGGTACGACTCCTTGACCAGCTCGGGGTCGTTGACGAAGAACACGAAGGTCGGCGGCAGGGTCCCGGCCTGGGTCAGGTAGTAGAACTTGGCCCGGCGGCGCTTGATGAGCGGCGGCTGATGGCGGTCGATGGCTTCCTGCATGATGCGGTTCAGCTCGCCGGTGCCCACGCGCAGGGAGCATTCGGCCCAGATCTTCTCGGCCAGGGGCAGCAGCCCGCCCAGGCCCGCGCGGGTCAGGGCGCTGGTGTAGACGATGGGCACGTGCCCGACCATGGACAGCTCCTTGGCGTAGTGCTCGCGCAGGGCGGCCATGGCGTCCTTGGGCAGCAGGTCGGTCTTGTTCACGGCCACGATGAAGGGCGTCTTCTCGCGGTCCAGGAATTCGATAAGCCGCTTGTCCTGGTGCGAGAGGGCTTCCAGCCCGTCCACCACCAGCACGGCCACCTCGGCCTTGGCGCTGCTTTTGAGACTCTTGAGCACCGAGAAGCGTTCCAGTTCGTCCTCGATACGCGTGCGGCGCCGGACCCCGGCGGTGTCCACGAAGGTGTAGGTACGCCCGCCGCGCTCGAAGGTCACGTCCACGCTGTCGCGGGTGGTGCCCGCTTCGGAGGAGACGATGAGCCGCCGCTCGCCCAGGATGGCGTTGATGATGGACGACTTGCCCGCGTTGGGCCGCCCGAGCATGGCGACGCGCAGGCCCCGGGCCTCGGGGTCCACCTCGGGCTCGACGGAGGCGATGCCGTGCTCGTCCAGGAAGCGCTCCAGGCGCTCCAACAGCCCGGGCACGCCGTGGCCGTGCTCGGCGCTGACGCAGACCATCTCCAGGCCCAGGGAGTGGAACTCGGCGGCCACGCTCTCCTGCTCGCGGCCATCGACCTTATTGGCCACCAGCAGCACGGGCCGCCCGCTCTGGCGCAGGTCGCGCGCCACCTGGGCGTCCACGGGGGTCACGCCCTCACGGGCGTCCACCACGAAAAGCACGGCCTGGGCCTCGGCCAGGGCCTCGGCGGCCTGCTCCTCGATGGCCCGCTCGATGTCCACGTTGGACTCAGGCACGAGCCCCCCGGTGTCCACCAGGGTGAAGGGCCGCCCCTCCTGGGGCCGCACCACGCCATGGATACGGTCGCGCGTGACCCCGGGCATGTCGTGGGTGATGGCCTTGTTGCGGCGCAAAAGGCGGTTGAACAGCGTGGACTTGCCGACGTTGGGCCGTCCGATGAGAGCGATGGTTGCGAGCATGAGTGTCCGTATAGCGCAGATTTGCAGGGAGTGGAACAGGAAGGAAAGGCCGCCCCAAGTGAATTACACTTGGGGCGGTCGGGAAGCATACTCTGTTTCTTAAACTAAATCAAACAGAAACATACAAGATCAGATCATGTATTTTATTTTTTCGGGAGGTTATCATACATCCGAGACATAAAAAAGATTGAAAGAGTAGCGGATATACCAAGCAAAATAGAATAAATAAACATCAGTGTTCCCAAAAAATTCAACACTGGATTCGCTAAGTTAGCGGAAGAGCAGCAGACAGAAAATAAAAGGGTAATTATTTGAACTAAAACAAAATGCGCCATTGTCGCACTAATCCGCAGATAGGGAGAAGAAGTCCCGTCAGAACATTTCCCTCGGACGGCGTCTTGGAAACGTCTATCACCAAAAGCCAACATGACTGCGTAACCACCGAGCGAAAACCCTATTAGATCGGGCAAAACAGAAAGTGCTTGGTTGTACCATACCCATTCATTCGACCTAAAAAAACAAACAAGCAGCGCAAATAGCACGGATAGAACCAAGTATGGAGACTCAACAAAGTCTTTAACCCCGCCATAGGCGCTCCAATAGCTCTTAACTTCTGTTTTTAAAGACTCCCACTGGTCCAATTTTTTATTATTTCCCATCTCCAGGACGACCACCCTTCAGTCTAGACACAAGCGAATTCGCCAACTCACCAAAAGCGTTCCAATAGGTACCGACATCGACATATTTGGACGCTTTCAGAGGATAATCTTTCGTCGACATAACAACGCGCTTATGGCTCTCATCCCTCCCAGACACAGTAGCAAATCCGTTTTGACTTGCTATTTTCATTTTTGCATCAATCTCTTTATCCACTTTTAAATCCATTCCAGACAGCGCCGTATACGTTTGTTCAGTCGAACCCAAATCCATTTCTCTATATCGTCTCAATATATCTTCCTCCAAGAGCGAAGGCACGTCCCCATTGGGCATCGAAAACTTAATGTAAATCTTCCTTTTATTCGGAACAGCAAGGATTTTATCTATCGCATCATGCTCTGGCTCTATTGTTACATTAACAGGACCGAACTCATTGGCAATAAATGGATCGCTAAATATCCCCATCAAACCCTTCAAGAATCCACCGGGCGAGATATTTCGAACATCAAACACAACTCTATGCCCGTCTAACATAAATATAAAGTTGACCTGTTTCAAGTTAGGGCCAATGCCTTCCCTCACTTGAGGAACAGGCTGTCCTTTTTCATTCAAAATTGCTTTTCGATTGCGCGAATCCCACCAAGGAGAACCGGGATCAATATAAGTAAACCTAGCAAAAGCACCTGAAACCACAGCATCATGTGAAGCGTAATAATCAAGCATCAACCGCGAATCACCACCTATTTTACCTGCAATAGGTTTTTCTTTCGAAATCACAGCTTCAATCAATTGGAAATAGCGTTCAGGACTATGAGGTGGTTCAAGCGTAACATTGGCCACGGCAACAGTAAGCTTTTTCTTTTTAGCCATAGCGCCCTCCCCGTACTGGGCCTTAAAAATTTAAAAAACTATACGCCACTACGCCCCTCGTGTCACGCAATAGTACAAACTATTCAGCGCCAAATGCCTTGAGGATGCTCTCCCCGTACGGCGGCCGCAAAATCCCCACCTCGGTGATGATGCCCGCGATGAGCGCCGCCGGGGTCGGGTCGAAGGCCATGTTGTAGACCTCCACCCCGTCGGGCACGATCTGCGTGGCGCCTACGTGGGTCACTTCGCGCGGGGTGCGGTCCTCGATGGGGATGGCGTCGCCGTCGGGGGTGGCGGGGTCGATGGTGGACAGCGGGGCCGCCACGTAGAACGGCACGCCGAAATGCTGCGCCAGGATGGCCACGCCCAGGGTGCCGATCTTGTTGGCCGCGTCGCCGTTGGCCGCGATGCGGTCCGCGCCGACCACGACCTTCTGGACCAGGCCCTTTTTCATCAGCAGGGCGCAGGCGTTGTCGCAGGCGACCTTGACGGGGATGCCGTCCTTGGCCAGCTCCCAGGCCGTGAGCCGCGCGCCCTGGAGGAAGGGCCGCGTCTCGTTGGCGATGACGCGGATGTTGCGCTTGCCCGCGTCCCACGCGCCGCGGATGACGCCCAGGGCCGTGCCGTAGTCCGCCGTGGCCAGGGCGCCCGCGTTGCAGTGGGTCATCACCGTGTCGCCGTCGTCGATGACCGCGGCGCCCACGGCGCCCAGGCGGCGGCAGAAGCGCTTGTCCTCGTCGTGAATTTCCTTGGCCAGGGCCAGCCAGGAGGCGCACAGGGCGTCCAGGCCCTGCTCCGGGCCCCAGGCCGCGCGCATGCGCCGCACGGCCCAGGCCAGGTTCACCGCCGTGGGCCGGGCGTTTTCCAGGTCCGTCAGCAGGGCGTCCAGGCACGGGCGCCAGTCCTCTTCCGCCGGGCCCGCCGTGGCCCCGGCCTCGCGCGCCGCCAGCCAGCAGCCGTAGGCCGCCGTCACGCCGATGGCCGGGGCCCCGCGCACGACCATGGTTTGCAGGGCGTAGATGGTGCTGGCCGTGTCCGTGCAGTAGAACCAGTCCTCACGCACGGGGAGAAAGCGCTGGTCCAGCAGTTCCAGGCGGCCCTGGGCGTCGTCGAAGCGGATATGCCAATCCACGGGAACCTCGGTGCGGTTGGGGTCAGCCCAGGCGGGCGGCCAGAATCTCGTTCAGCAGCTTGGCGTTGGCCTGGCCCTTGGTGGCGCGCATGATCTGGCCCACGAAAAAGCCCATCAGCTTGGTCTTGCCCGCGCGGTAGGCCTCGACCTCCGCCGGGTTGGCGGCCAGCACGGCGTCCACGGCGGCCTCCAGGGCCCCGCTGTCCGACACCTGGGCCAGGCCGTGCTCGCGGGCGTAGGCCTCGGGGTCGCCGCCCGCGCTGAACAGCGCCGCGAACATGTCGCGCCCGCTCTTCTGGCTCACGGCGCCCTGCTCCACCATGCGCACGATGGCCGCGAAGCCCTCGGGAGCCAGGGCGCAGTCGGCCACGGTGGCCCCGGTGTCGTTCAGGCGGCGCAGCATCTCGGAGAGCATCCAGTTGGCGACCTTGCGCGGCTCGGCGTAGGCCGCCACGGCGGCCTCGAAATAGTCCGACAGGGCGCGCTCGGCGGTCAGCGCGGCGGCGGCCTCGGCGGGCAGGCCCAGGGCGGTCTCGAAGCGCGCCCGCCGCGCGGCGGGCAGCTCGGGCAGGGCCGCGCCCAGGGCGTCGATCATGGCCTGGGGAATCTCCACCGGCAACAGGTCCGGGTCGGGATAATAGCGGTAGTCGTGGGCCTCCTCCTTGCCGCGCATGGCGTGGGTCACGCCCTTGTCGGCGTCGAACAGCCGCGTCTGCTGCACCACGGCCCCGCCGTCGGCCAGCAGGTCTTCCTGGCGGGCGATCTCGTAGGCGATGGCCCGGCGCACGTTGCGAAAGGAGTTCATGTTCTTGAGCTCCGTGCGCGTGCCCAGCTCCTGCTGCCCCACGGGGCGGATGGAGACGTTGGCATCGCAGCGGAAGGAACCCTCCTCCATGTTGCCGTCGCAGATGCCCAGCCAGGTCACGATGCCGTGCAGGGCGCGCAGGTAGGCCTCGGCCTCCTCGGGGCTGCGCATGTCCGGCTCGCTGACGATCTCGATGAGCGGGGTGCCCGCGCGGTTCAGGTCCACGAAGGAGGCGTTGTCGGCCTGGGAGTGGATGCTCTTGCCCGCGTCGTTCTCCATGTGGATGCGCGTGATGCCCACGGTCCTCGGCCCGGCGCCCGCGTCGATGGTCACGGCGCCGCCCTCGGCCAGGGGCAGGTCGAACTGCGATATCTGGTAGCCCAGGGGCAGGTCGGGGTAGAAATAGTTCTTGCGCGCGAAAACGTTGCGGTTGTTCACGCGGCAGCCCACGGCCAGGGCCATGGTGGCGGCCAGCTCCACGGCCCGGGCGTTGAGCACGGGCAGCGTGCCGGGCATGCCGGTGCACACCGGGCAGACGTTGGTGTTCGGCTCCTGGCCGAAGCGCGTGGAGCAGGCGCAAAAGAGCTTGGACTCGGTGCGCAACTGGGCGTGGACTTCCAGGCCGATGACGGCTTCGTAGACGGGCATGGCGGCGCTTCCTTGCCGCCCTAGGCGCCCCGGCGGGCGTACAGGGCGGGGTTCAGGGCGGGGTCGTTGTACATCTTGAACTGGTAATAGACCTTGGGCCTGCGCAGGCCCCGGGCGTAGTCGTCCAGAAGCTCCAGCACGGCCCGGGCCAGGTCGTCGCGCTGCTCGTGCAGTACGGCCAGCTTGCGGGCGCAGGCCTCGCGGTGGGCTGCGTCCGCGTCCTCGCGCCGGGCCTGCTCGTCCATGTGGAAGATCTTCAGGGCGATGATGGACAGCCGGTCCAGGGCCATGCCCACGGTCTCGGTGTTGTGGCGCGCCGGGGTTCCCTCGGGGATGAATGGTGTTACCAAAGCCACGAGGCAGGCGTCCACCCTTTCGATGAGGTCGTTGCGGCGCTGGTTCAGGCCGTCGATGCGCCGCTTGCAGTGGGCGATGACCTCGGGGCCCACGTCGGTGCGCCGGGCCTCGTCCTCCACATGCCACAGCCGGAAGTTGGCCAGATGCTGCCCGGCGGCCAGGGCGCGCAGCACGGCGAGGTCCGCCGCCGGGGCGGGCTCGGCGCCGGGCCCGGCGTCGGGCGGTTCAAAGCTGTGCCAGTCGGCCACCAGCGGGCCCTGGGCGTCGATGAGCGCCCGCACGCAGGCCGTGAGCGTGGCAAAGTCCGCCGCCGGGCCCGGGCCGGGGGCGCAGGCGGCGCAGGGCGTGGAGCCAGGGGAAGTCGGGGTCATGGCAGCACCTCGCGGCTGACGAGCAGATGGACGGTGGCCGGGTCCTTGATGTGCCCGGCCAGGAATTCCACCTCGGGGCCGTCGCCGCAGTAGTAGTCGAGCCGGTGGCCCTTGATGGCGCCGCCGGTATCCTGGGCCAGGGCCAGCCCGGCCACGCGCAGGGCCGGGCCGCCGGGGGCCTCGGGCGGCAGCGTGGCCTCCAGGGCCAGCACCGCGCCCAGGGGCACGAGCCCCGGGTCTGTAGCCACGCTCACGCGCGGCGTCAACAGTTTGCCCATGGCCCCGTAGGGCCCGGAGTCGCCCAGGCGGAAGAAGACGTAGCTCGGGTTGGTGCCCAGCAGCTCGGGCACCTGCTCCGGGTGCGCCGCGAGGTACTCGCGGATGACCTTCATGCTCATGCCCTGGGCGGGCGCCAGCCCGCGCTCGATGAGCACCTTGCCCAGGCTCACGTACTGGTGGCCGTTCTTGCCGTCGTAGAGCACGTGGCGCACGCTGCCGTCGGGCAGGCGCAGGATGCCCGAGCCCTGGATGTGCAGGAAGAACACGTCCACGGGGTCGTGGACCCAGGCCAGCTCCAGGCCGCGCCCGGCCAGGGCCCCGCCCTGGTCGATGGCCGCGCGCGCGGGCAGCGGCGCCACCCGCCCGTCCACGATGCGGTAGGTCAGGCGCTGCCCGGCCCAGCGCGGGTGGAACTGCCCGAGGTCCACCTCCTGAAGCTCCGGCGGGCGGGCGTAGAGCGGATGGATGTGGCGCTCGTCGGCCACGGGGCTGGCGTCCAGGTGCGGGGCGTAGTAGCCGGTCATGAGCGGCTGGGGCCCCAGGCGCAGCCAGACGAAGCGCCGGGCCAGCAGCCCGGGGTCGGCGTCCAGCTCGGGCAGGCTGGCCAGCAGGGTTTCCAGGGTCCGGCCCAGGTCGCCCCAGGTCAGGGCCAGCTCGTCCTGGCGCACAACCACTGCGTCCTGCGGCTTAACGCGCACGTAGCCCAGGCTGCGCTCCAGGGCCGGGGCCAGCTCCGTCCAGGAGCCCAGGCCCTGGGAGGCGGGCGACAGGCCCAGCGCCGCGCTGCGCGCGGTGCCGTCGCCCAGGCGGGTCCAGGTCCGGGTCGGGGCCGGGGCGCAGGCGGCCAGGGCCGCCAGCAGGGCGACGAGCCCGAGGATCGTGGCGGTGCGGCGCAGGGTCATGGGTCCATCCGGGTGTTGCGGTTTGGCGGGAGCCGGGCCGGGCGCGGCTATTCGATGATGCCCTTGGCCCGCAGGCGCGAGACGTAGGTGGTCAGCCCGGCGTCCACGAGCTTCAGGCCCGCCGGGGCGCGGCGCACGAAGACCTCGTCCCCGGCGGCCAGGGCCACGACGCCCTGCCCGTCCAGGGTCAGGAAGGCCTCGGTGCCCGCGTCCTCGACGACCACGCGCAGCTCCGCCGTGCCGGGCAGAACCATGGGTTTGAAATTGCTCAAGAAGGCACAGATGGGCGTCACGGTGAAGACATCCAGCCCCGGGTGGACGATGGGCCCGCCCGAGGAAATGGAATAGGCCGTGGAGCCCGTGGGCGTGGCCAGCACCAGCCCGTCGGCCCGCAGCCGCCCCAGGTCTTCGCCGTCCAGGGCCAGGGCCAGGTGCAGCAGCCGGGCCAGGGCGCCCCGGTTGACCACCAGATCGTTGACCACGGCCCCCGAGGCCACGGGCTGCCCGGCGCGGCGCACCTCCCAGGCCAGGCCCAGGCGCTCGCACCAGCGCACGCCCTGCTCCAGCACCCGGGCCAGGGGCTCCTGCCAGCCATCGGCGGGCAGCTCGGTGAGAAACCCCAGGCGCCCGAGGTTCAGCCCGAGCAGCGGCGCGCGCCCGGCCACCTCGCGGGCCACGCTGATCATCGTCCCGTCGCCGCCCAGCACCAGCACGAGGTCGCAGCCGTCCACGGGCAGGCCCGGGCCGCCGCCCGCCCCGTGCTCGGCCACGCGCGCGGCCACGCCCCTGGCGCGCAGCCAGCCGGCGATGGTTCCGGCCAGGGCCGGGGCCTGGGGGTGCCCGGCCTTGGTGACGAGCAGGACGTTGCGGGGTATCGTGGTCATGGGCCTTTTTCTCTAGCCCATGGCGGGGCGCAATTCAAGGAACTTCACGCCCCGCGGGGGGGCAGGCGGCCGGATGACGGCTGGCTCCAGAGGCTTTTGGCCAACGCACCCCGGGGCGGAAATATTGCTTGCGCACCCTAAAGAAACCCGCCGCCCCAACCGATAAGCATCGTGAGAGGGAACCGTTTTGAGTGCAGCACGCCCGTTGGAAACGCAGAGGATGCTCCGGACCTACGCTCGCCAGCTCACGAGCGCGCGCCGCCTGGCGCGATTTCGGCGCTCCCTGCCCGGGGCCGACGACGAGGCGACCGTCTCGCGCCAGGTCAAGCGGCGGCTGCTCGTGGAACAGGTTTCCCGCGAAATCGTCGAAAACCTTGTAGTCACCGGGAGTGAAAACCAGACCGTCCAGTCCATCCTGACAGCCCTGGACAGCGAATTCGGGGAGCAGCTCCAATTCCAATATCCGCCCGCTGCGATTGACCTGCAAGTGTTCAGGATGACGGACCAGGGGCCCGTGGAAGTCACGGGGCCAGAAAAACAGACCGTGTTCAAGCGGCTGTGGGAGATCACCCTCGAAAAGGTGGACGACACGATGCTCTGAGGAATCGGGGCAGGGGAGAACACCGATGGCAATGGAAATCACGGGGCTCATCGGCAGCCTCAAGGGCTACGGGCGGGTGGATCGGCCCGAACCTGCAACGCGCAAGGACAAGGGCTCCAGGCCCTCGTCCGGACAGGGCGACTCCGTCAGCCTGTCCGGCGAGGCCAAGCTCTTCGGCAGCGCCATGAGCGCCGCCCAGCAGACGCCCGAGGTGCGCCGCCAGAAGGTCGAGGATCTCAAGGCTCTCGTGGAATCGGGCCAGTACCAGCCCGATATCCGCAAGACTGCCGCCAAGCTCGTCGAAGAGGACCTGGAACTGCTGCTGTAGCCGGGCCCGGCCCGGCCACGGCTTTGCGGAAGCCGCCTAGCCCCCCGCCTCGCTGGCCAGGGGCTCGGCGGTTTCCTGCTGTCTGACCATGCTGCCCACCAGGAACCGGCTGGGATGCTTGGAATCCACCTGCGGCACCTGCAAGCCGATGCGCGCCTCGTGGTTGACCAGGATGGGCCCCATGAGGTTCAGCGCCGTCTCTTCGGGCCGGCCCTTGGGGATGCTCACCGTGACCAGCACCGCCAGCTGGCGGATGTTGTCCAGCCGCAGGATTTTCTGTTCCGCCGTGCCCAGCTTGACGTTGTAGTCGGTGATGAAACAGAAGGGATCGGCCACCATGAGGCCCAGCTCCGGGCGGGTCAGGCTCTGCAGGATGAGGAAGGGGGAGTCCTGGCGCAATTGCAGCAGGGTGAACTCCTTGCAGTCCTCGAAGCCGATGAGCCCGCGGGGAAAGCGGATCGTGCGGGCCATGTCCACAGCCAGATTGCCCAGGCGGGTCTGCACCGTCTGCGTTACTTCTCTTTTTGCCATAACTGTGTCGCCGCCAGGAGATCCTGGTCCGTGAGTTGAAGGGCCAGCTTGTTCTGCTCCTGCACGCGCAGGTAGACCTCCTCCCGGTACACGGGCATGTCGTCGGGCACTTCCAGCCCGATCTTGATCTGCTTGCCCTGTACCGAGAGCACCGTGAGTTTTATGTCGTCGCCGAGGTAGATGCTCTCCCCGGGCCGCCTTGTCAGTATGAGCATCGCGCGTCCGTCGCCTTCCTGCTGTTTCGCCCCCGCGTCCCTGCGGAGGATTGTTGCGCCCGCGTCCTGCGGGCGCGCCGCCCTAGATGAAGTTCGCCAGACTCAGGCGCATGACCATGGACGAGGACCGCAGCACGGTCTCGTAGACGATCTGCTGGTTGGCGAGCTTGGTCATGAGTTCGCTCAGGTCCGCGTCCTCCACCTCGGACATGCGTTCCTTCGCGTTGAGCTGCATGGTTTCCAGAACGCCGTCGGCCACCACCAGCCTGTTCTCCGACGCGCCCACCCGGGCCGCGTGGTTCATCAGGTGCTGCCCGATGGGCGTGATGGCCGCCAGGACCTCCTGGCAGCCCTGCTGGTTGTTGGTTTCCAGGTAGGCCACCAGCTTGCCGATCTCGTCGAACATGTTCACGCCCGCAGGCAGGCCGGGGGCCAGGGTCTTCTGCCCGGTCGCGGGGTCGGCGTAGATGCCGCCGAAGATGTCCTTGCCGATGTTGTTGATCTGGATGCTCTCGCCCGGGGCGATCTCCAGGCTGATCTTGGCTGTGCGCGGGCGGATGACGAACTGCTCGCCTGCGGTCAGGGCGTTGCCGCCGCCGGAGTCGGACAGGGTCAGGGTGCCGCCGGGCACCACCAGGGTCAGGTTGTTCGGGTCGGCCGAGCCGTCGGTGGACAGGCCGGTGACCCAGTTGGCCCCGCCGTCCAGGCTGTAGGAATAGCGCACCGGGTTGCCGCCCAGGGTGGTGGTGTTGTCGATGCGCACGGTGATGTTCTTCTCGAACAGGCCGCTGGCCGTGGCGTTCAGGGTGCTGGGCCCGAGCTTGTCCACGCTCAGGGCGTCGTTGTCGTCGCCCTGGTAGATGGCCGTGGGCCGGACCCAGAGCCAGGTGCCGTTGCCCGCGCTGCCGCTCACGGTGGGGTCGTGCTGGGTCACGGCCACCCCGGCCTCCAGGCCAAGCTGCACCCCGCCCAGGTTGAGCTGGGTGGCGCCTGCGGCCAGGGTGCCGTTGGTGAAGGTCTTGCCGCCGTCGGCGGAGTATTCGTAGGTCAGGGCATCGGTGCCCACGGTGCCCGCCGAGGTGAAGCGCACCAGCACCGTCTTTTCCGCGGCGCCGGTGATGGTGAAGGCCGTGCCCGCCGTGGAGCCGTCGTTGTCGCTGAGCCACAGGGCCTTCTCGTAGGCCTTGGTGTCGGTCTTGTGGCCCGAGAAAATGTACTTGTCCTCGTACTGGGTGTTGGCCAGCACGATGAGCTCCTCGTAAAGCTGGCGGCCCTCGTAGCTGATCTGCTCGCGGTTGTCGGCGCTCACGGTGCCCGTGGCGGCCTGCTCGGCCAGCTCGCGCATGCGGGTCAGGATCTCCTCCATGCGCGTCAGCTTGTTGTCGGCCAGCCCCAGCCAGCCCTTGGCCGTGCTCACGTTCTCGCGGTACTGCCCCAGGGAGGCCAGGGTGTCGCGGTGGCCGAGCACGCGGGCCATGCCCACGGGGTTGTCCGAGGGCTTGTTGATGACCTTCTGGGTGGCGGCCTGGATGTTCAGGTCCATCAGGTCCGACAGGGTGCCGTTCAGGTTCCCGATGAACAGGTTGAAGCGGTTGGAATGGGTGACGCGCATCGGTGCTCCCCCTAGTTCTTGATGGCCAGAAGCGTCTGGAGCATGCGGTCCGCCGCCGAGATGAGCTTGGCCGCCGCCGTGTAGGAATGCTGGAACTTGATGAGGTTGCTCATCTCCTCGTCCAGGCTCACGCCCGCCGTCTCCTGCTGGCGCGACTCCAGGTCCGCAGCCAGGGCCGCATTGTACTGGTAGTTGAACTTGGCCGAGGAGGTGTCGCCGCCCACGGTGGTCACGATACTGTTGAAATACTTGGCCAGGGTCTGGCTGGTGGGCCTCTCGGTGTGGACGTTGATGAGCACGGCCTTGTCCTTGAGCTCGGCGATGGCCTTGGCCGCCGTGTTGTCGCCCACGTTGATCTCGCCCGCGCCGTTGACGTGGCCCGAGGCGATGAAGTCCAGGTCGGACTTGACCATGGTGGTCAGTTCCATATCCAGGGCCGTGGTGCCCTCGAAGAACGTGTTCATGCCCAGCGCCGCCGCCAGGCCCGAGGTGTCCGTGCCGAAGGCGAACTCGTAGCCGCTGTTGGCCGACAGTTGCAGGCGGTTGTTGACGATGCTGGCGGTGACGAAGGTGCCCCAGGTACCGTTGACGGCGTCGCGCACGTCCTGCAGGGAGTGCACCGAGGGGTCGAACATGGCCCCGCCGCCGAAGTCCAGCGCGCCGAAGGACGCCCCCGAGGCCAGGGCCCCGCTGCTGGCGTCGTAGAAGAACAGCTGCATGTTGCCCTGCTCCAGGCGGTCGGCCCACACCAGGCCGGAGCTGTTGCTGCCCAGGGGCGCGGTGGTCGAGTCCACGGAGTAGGAGCCGATGATATTGGTGTGGTTCTGGGTGCCCGCGCCCTGGCTGTGCAGGCGGTTGACCTCCCAGATGAACGACTTGGCGAAGCCGTCGAGCTTGTCCACGTAGCTGCCGATGTTCTCGTCGCGGAACTGGAAATAGCCCGCCAGGCTGCCGCCGGTGAGGCGGCGGGTGTTGTCGGCCCCGTTGGCGTACTGCTGCGGGGTGATGTTCATGGCCGTGGAGGTCGTCTTGTACCAGTACAGGCCCTTCTTGGGCACGATGGTGAAGCTGTCGCCCACGACCATGTTCCCGGTGGGGTCGGCGGTGGCGTCGGCCTTGTCGCCGAACCAGATGCTCAGGTCGCCGATGCGCATCCGCCCCTCGTCAGGGCGCGCGGCGAAGTGCAGCTCGTTGCCCTGGTCGTCGGTCATCCAGGTCTTGCCGCCGTCCAGCGACACGCGGAACTGCGCCGCCGAGCCGCCCAGGGCCACGTCGCCGGCCTGGATGACTTCCAGCTTGTACTCGAAATCGTCGCCGCCCTCGAAATAGACGTCGCCGTCGAAGGTCGAGGTGCTGGTCAGCTCCTGGGAGGTCTTGGCGTTCTCGAAGGCCAGGCGGAAGGTCTCCACGCCGTCCACCAGCACGTGCCCGGCCTTGGTCATGACCGTGAAGTTGCCGCCGCCGTTGTCCACGTAGCTCACGTCGAGGTAGCCCGCCATCTCGCGCACGAGCTGGTCGCGCCGGTCGTAGAGGCTGTTGGCGTTGTTCTGCCCGGGCACGTCGGAGGTCTGGATCTGGAGGTTGATCTCGGCGATCTGCTTGATGATGTCGTTGGCCGCGTCCACCTCCTGGGCGATGAACTCGTCCATCTGGACCTGCATGCGGCGCATGTCCTCGGCCACGGTATGGATGGCCGAGAGCAGGGTCTGGGAGTTGCCCAGAAGCGCCTCGCGCGAGGCGTTGAGCTCGGGGTGGGTGGCCAGGTCCTGCCAGTCCTGCCAGAACTGGGCGATGGAGGCGTTGATGCCTGCGGTCTGGCTTTCGTTGAACAGGCTGTCCAGGGCGCGCATGTTCTGGTAGACGGCGTCCCAGCGGCGCTCGCTGGACACCTTGTCCACGTACTGCTGCTCCACGAAGGAGTTGAAATAGCGGAAGACCTCGACGGTCTTGACCCCGGTGCCGATCTGGCCCGGGGTGGTGTTGATGGCGTACTGTTCCTCGAGGCGCACGGCCTGGCGCGCATAGCCGGGCGTGTTGACGTTGGCGATGTTGTTGCCCGCGACGCTGATGGCCGTCTGCGAGGCGAACAGCGCCCCCTTGCCGATGTCGAGGATGGTGTTCAGCCCGGCCATCTACGATCTCCCGCGGAACAGGGCGGCCTCGGGGTGGCTGGAGGACACGCGGCCCCGCTGCGAATACGTTGCGTTGCCCTTGGGCTGGATCTGCTTGTGCATGAAGTCGAGCATGTTGCGGCTCTGCTCGGCCAGGGCCAGGGCCAGGTGGGAGTTCTTCTCGGCCTGCACGGCGCAGCGCTGCTCCAGGGCGTCCACGCGGGCCATGGCCTCGTCCAGGGGCACCCCGGCCTCGCCCAGGGTCTGGCGCAGGTCCTTCAGGGTCCGTGCGCCGGGGTCCAGGGCCCTGACATGGCCGCGCAGGGCCACGCGCTCGGCGGCCAGCTGGCGCAAAAGCTCCTGGATGGAGAACTCGCAGCCCGTCACGGCCTTGGGGTCGCGCCCGGTCAGCAGGGAAAATTCTTCCTCAAGCAGACCGAGGAGCACCATCAGCCCCTTTTCCTGTCGCCCCACGTTCTCCATGAGCCTATCGAGCATCGCCCCTACTCCGACATGCTGGCGGTTGTCCCGGAAAGCCCGGCCTGCAATCGTTCCATGACCTCAAGGGGATTCTCCGCCCTGTCCTCGCGCCTGACTTCGAAGTGCAGGTGGGCATCCGAGGTCCTTCCCGTCGCCCCCAGTTCTGCAATTTTGCTGCCAGCGCTGACCACGTCGCCCTCGGAAACCAGGTTGGCCCGGTTGTGGCCGTAGTAGCTGCGCCATCCGCCGGGGTGCTCGAGCACCACCAGGTTGCCGAAACGGCCCCGCTGTCCGGCAAAAATTACCTTGCCGTCCCAGCAGGCAGCCACGGGGTCGCCCTCGGTCCCGGCGATGTCCAAGCCCGAATGCCACTGCTGGGCGCCGGTGACCGCATCGGTGCGCCAGCCGTAGCCGGAAACGACCTCACCCCGGGCGGGCCAGTGCATGGCGCCGGGGGCCTGGGCCGCGGCCTGGGCCTGCGGCGTGGAAGCGGCCGGGGCCACGGAGGCCGCCGGGGCCACGGGGGCGGCCTGGGGCGCGGCTTCAGGCGCCTGGGCCTGCGGTGCGGAAGCTGCCGGGGCCACGGGGGCGGCCTCGGCCTGGGCCTGCTGCATGGAGGCCGCCGGGGCCTGCTGCGCCGCGTCCTGGGCCACGGCCTGGGCCGGGGCGCCGCCGGTCTCCAGGCGGATGCGCGTGGCCAGGGCCGTCACGCGCTGCATGATCTCCGGCCCGGCGGCCACGGCGTCGCGCAGGGCGGTGTCGGTGTCCAGCAGGGGGTCGAAGCGCGGCTCGACCCTCGGGGCCAGGGGCCGCAGCTGGTCCTGGGCCTCCAGGGGCCGCAGGGCGCCCGCCTCTTCCAGGGACTTCACGTCCGGCTCGCCGTGCAGGGGCATGGGCCCGGAGTGCAGCGGACCCAGGGCCGCGTCGGGGCGGGTGGCCGAGCCGCCCGCCGAGCGCGCCAACTGCTCCTGCAACTCGCGGAAGAGCATGTCGCCCAGGCCGATGCCTCCGGCCCCGGCCATCTTGCGCGACAGCTCCTCGTCGAACATGGAGAGGTAGGCCTCCTCCTCGCGGCTGTGCAGGTAGCCTTCCTGAGGCACGGTCTGGCGCATCTGCTTCCACAGCTGCTGGATGAACATGGCCTCGAAGCCCTGGGTGGCCTCGCGCAGCTTCTGCTCGTCCTTGGCGGCGGGGGCCAGCCCGGAGCGGACCTTGTCCAGGGCCAGCTTGCGCTGGATCTCCTGGGTCCGGGCCTGGTCCAGGGCGGCCTGGGCGTCGATCTTGGGCGACAGCATACTAAATGACCTCCAGCTCCGCGTGCAGGGCGCCTGCGGCCTTGAGGGACTTGAGGATGGAAATCAGGTCGCGCGGGGTGGCGCCGATGGAGTTCAGCCCGTCGATGAGCTCCTGCAGGGTCGCGCCCTCCATCATCACCAGGCTGTTGTTCTCCTCCTGCACGTTCACGTCGGTCTGCGGGGTGACCACGGTCTGCCCGGCGCCGAAGGGCGCAGGCTGGGACACGTCGGCGCTCTCGCGGATGACGATGTGCAGGTTGCCGTGGGCCACGGCCACGCGCGTCAGGCGCACGTTGCGCCCAAGGACCACGGTGCCCGTCTTCTCGTCCACCACCACCCGGGCCTTGCCGTCGGGGGTCACGTCCAGGTTCTCCAGGGTGGCCATGAGCGGCACCAGGTTGCCCCGGAACTCCTGGGGCACGGTCAGGCGGATGGTGGTGATGTCCTCGGCGCGGGCGAAGTCCTGCCCCAGGGTGCTGTTGATGGAGTCCACCACGCTCATGGTGGTGGTGAAGTCGGCCACGTTCATGCTCAGGGTCAGCTCGTCCTGGGCGTTGTACTGGAAGGGCACGCCCCGCTCCACCGTGGCGCCGTTGGGGATGCTGCCCACGGTGGTGATGTTCTTCTGGGCCGCTGCGGCGGCGCCCTGCACCGACACCCCGCCCAGGGCCAGTGCCCCCTGGGCCAGGGCGTAGACGTTGCCGTCCACCCCGCGCAGGGGCGTGAGCAGGAGCACGCCGCCCAGCAGGCTCTGGGAGTCGCCCAGGGACGAGACGGTCACGTCCAGGGCGGTGCCGGGCCGGGCCGAGACGGGCATCCGGGCCGTGACCATCACCGCCGCCACGTTCTTGGGCTTGAGCTTGGTCTTGTCCACGGCCACGCCCATCTTCTCGAGCATGCTGGCCACGGACTGCACGGTGAACTGCGAGCCGGTCTTGTCGCCGGTGCCCGACAGGCCGACCACCAGCCCGTAGCCCACCAGCTGGTTGGAGCGCACGCCGCCGAAGGTGGCCACGTCCTTGAGGCGCACGGCCCAGGCGCTGGCGGGCAGCAGCACGAGCACGGCCAGGGCCAGGGCCGCCAGGCGGGCCTGGAGGCGGGGGCACGGGACGGCGGGGGCGGAAACAGTGGGCATGTGCCTTCTCCTTCTCGGGGCTAGAACGGCCAGACGTTGTCCAGCAGGCGGGTCATCCAGCCGGGGCGCTGCTTGTCGGCCAGGACGCCCTGGCCGTAGTACTCGATCTTGGCGTCGGCCATGTGCGTGGAGGCGATGGTGTTGGAGGGGCTGATGTCCTGCGAGCGCACCAGCCCGCGCACCACGATGACCTGCGTCTCGTTGTTGACCTTGACCTCGCGCGCGCCCTCGACCTCCATGAGCCCGCCGGGCATCACGCGCACCACGCGCGCGGCCAGGGTCGCCGAGACGTTGGATTCGCGCTTGGTCTCGCCCGTGCCCTCGAAGTTGCTCGACGAGCTGGCGCCGATCATGGGCGTGGTGCCCACCTTGCCCACCAGGCCCAGGCTGGGGCCGAAGGGCAGCAGGCGCGCGTCGTTCTTGTCGAACCAGTTGGTCACACCCATCTCCACACTGGAGGTGCGGTCGGCGGTGGTGTCGGCCTTGTTGGTGGCCTTGGCCACCTCGACGATCTCCACGATGACCACGTCGCCCACGCTCCGCGCGCGGGTGTCGCCGTAGAGGTAGTTGGCGTCAGAGGGGGTGAACAGCGACCCGGGGTTGTCCTGGGGCGCCGGGGCCTCGGCCACGGGCGGGGTCAGCACCGGGGTCGGCATGGGGGTCTTGCTCGACGTGGCGCATCCCGCCAGCAGCACGAGCGCCAGGGCTGCGATGGAAAACTTCATGACATGACTCCTTGGGTGCTAGCGCACCACGACCGTTTCCGCGTCCCGGATCTCGGCCACGATCTCGCGTTTGCTGTCCTTGTTGCGCACGACGATGGTATCGCCCAGTCGGCCGTCGGCCAGGGCCTCCACCTGGGCCATCAGGCGCACATGGCTGCCCTCGTAGACCAGGGTCAGGGTGTCGCCCCGGCTGACCAGGGGCACATCGTCCAGGTTGGCCTTGTAGATGATCTCGCCGGTGCCCATGGGCCGCACGGCGCGCAGGCCGAAGCGCCGCCCGTCCCAGGGCTCGCCGCGCAGGTAGGCGGCGTTCTTGCGCATGAAGGTGACCTTGTCGGGGGTCAGATCCTCGCGCGGGTTGATGGGCCGGGCCGCGCAGGCCACGCTCATCCACTGGTCCAGAAACACGGTGGCCCCGTACTTGCGCACGGTGATCTCGGCGGGGTTGACCTCGCGCAGCAGAAGCGACAGCCGCCCCGGCCCGAAGCCCCCGGCCACGTCCACGGCCAGGGAGTTCTGGGCATCGGCCAGGAAGACCTGCCCGGGCAGGCGGAAATCGCGCAGGGATACCTCGCCCTGCATGCCCGACACGCGCGCCGTCAGCGCCTCGGCCACCAGGGTGCGCAACTCGGCCTCGTCCAGCAGCCGCCCGCCGCGCTGCACCGTGAGCGGCCCCGACACCACGCACAGCTGGGCCAGGTCGCCCAGGTGGAAGCGCAACAGGCTGGCCAGCTTGCCGCGCGCGATGTTCTGCTGCTCGCCCTCGCGGGCGGGGGCGGGCCACAGGGGCGTGGCCGCCAGGGTCTGCCAGTGCTCGGCGGGCAACTCGCCCACGGGCCGGGCGATGTCGCCCAGCAGCACGGTTTCGGCCCGGGCCACGGCGGCGGGGGCCACGGCCAGGCGCCACGAGGCCTGCATGGTTCCCGCCTGGGCCACGGCGGCCAGAAGCGTCGCCAGCAACAGGGCCGCCGAGCCCAGCGCGGCCAGCCCGGGCGCGAAGCGTCCGAGCCTGCCCATTGCCGTGCGGCACCGCGTGCGTGTCATCGATCCGTCCTCCCTGCCTAGCGCTTGAGCTGGGTAGCCGTCTGAAGCATGGCGTCGGAGGTCTGCACGGCCTTGGAGTTGATCTCGTAGGCCCGCTGTCCGACGATCATGGCCACCATCTCGTCCACGATCTCGACGTTGGACATCTCCAGGAAGCCCTGGGCGATGGTTCCGAAATTCTCCTCGCCGGGCACGCCCTCGGTGGCCGCGCCCGAGGCCTCGGTCTCGGTGTAGAGGTTCTTGCCCATGGCCTTGAGGCCCGCGGGGTTGATGAAGGTGTAGGTGGGGATGTCCGTGGCGGCCAGCTCGTCGCCGTTCTTGTCCAGGGCCGCGATGTGCCCGGACTCGGTGACGACCACGTTGGCCGTCTCCACCGGCACGGTGAACTCGGGCTGGAGCACGTAGCCGTTGGCCGTGACCACGCGGCCCTCGTTGTCCAGCTTGAAGGCGCCCGCGCGGGTGTAGGCCATCTCGCCGTTGACATCCACCTGGAAGAACCCGTCGCCCTCGATGACCAGGTCCAGCGGGTTGCCGGTGTTCTGGAAATCGCCCTGGGTGAAGAACTTGTGCACCGTGGTCGGCTTGACGCCCATGCCCACCTGCATGCCGGTGGGGATGAGGTTCCCGGCCTCGGTGGGCGACCCGGCGATCTTCATGCTCTGGTACATGAGGTCCTCGAACTCGGCCCGGCTCTTTTTGAAGCCGATGGTGTTCACGTTGGCCAGGTTGTTGGAAATCACGTCGATATTGAGCTGCTGGGCGACCATGCCCGTGGCGGCGGTCCAAAGGGAGCGCATCATGGCTGGTTGTCCTCCTTACTTACTTGTCGCGGCCCACCTGTTCGGTGGCCTTGGTGTCGATTTCGCGCGTGTTGGTGATGATCTTCTGGTAGGCCTCGAAGGCGCGGTGGGTCTCGATCATATTGACCATCTCGGTGACCACCTCGACGTTGGGCATTTCCAGGTAGCCCTGCTCGACCACGGTTTCCGGCACGGGGATCTCCGCCGCCGCGCCCGGGGTGCGCACCCGGAAATAGGTGTGCCCGACCTTTTCCATGGCCAGCAGGTTGTCCAGCCCGACCACGGTCAGCGTGTCCACCTCCGCACCGTCCACGAAGATCTGCCCCCCGGCGTTGATGGTCACGTCGGCGCCCTGGGGCAGCTCTATGGGCCCGCCCTCGCCCAGCACGGCGTCGCCGTTGCCGTTGACCAGCACGCCCTCGGCGTTGCGGTGGAAGGCTCCGGCGCGGGTGTAGAACTCCTCGCCCTGGAACGTGCGGACCTTGAAGAACCCTTCGCCCGACAGGGCCACGTCCAGGGCGTTGCCCGTCTGCTTCACGCTGCCCTGGTCGAACTCGATCCGGGCCTCGGCAATGCGCGGCTTGGCGTAGTGGTCCGGGTCCGGGAACAAAAGCTCGGACTTCAGGTGCATCGAGGCTTCGCGGATGTCGTCGTGGGCATAGCGGATGAAGACGTCCTTGAAGGCCATCCGGTCGCGCTTGTAGCCCGTGGTGTTCACGTTCGCCAAATTGTTGGCGATGATGTTCAGGCGATGTTCCTGGGTCAAAGCCCCGAACATGGCGCTGTACATGCTTTCCTGCATCGTGTGGACCCTCCGTGGGGGTTTGCTCTGCCGCAAGGGAAGCAAATAGCGCGCCAAGGCCGGGCCGCCCAGGAAACGGCATGTATTCAAGGTTGTTGGAGCGAGAATCCGCCCGGCCCGGGCCCGGGGGGCGCCGTCAGAGGCCCGACCCCGGCTCCGCCCTGCGGCCCGCAGGCGCAACCCCGGCCCTACCTCGGGCCCAGCCCGGGCCTGGACAAAGAAACCCTGCGGACATAAAAGAGTTGACAACCGGGGGCGGTTTGGTAGAGAAGTTCGTTCGCGACGCCGGGGGGCCCCGGCGCGGCACGATGCGGGTGTAACTCAGTGGTAGAGTGTCAGCTTCCCAAGCTGAAGGTCGCGAGTTCGAATCTCGTCGCCCGCTCCAAATCAAAAACCTTTTACCCTCTCGCATCTCCCAGAAGATGATTCGAGTGGACCCCGGGGTCCACTTTTTTATTAAGGATTCCAAGGCATGACTGAAGACAGGATCCGCAAGGCCCTGGAGGAGCTGGCCGCTCCCCTGGCCCAGGCCATGGGCCTGACCCTGTGGGGGGTCGAGCTGTCCGGCGGGCACGGGCGCGGCGTGGTGCGTGTCTACCTCGACAGCGAGGCGGGCGTGACCGTGGACCAGTGCGCCGAGTTCTCGCGCGACCTTTCCGTGGTCCTGGACGTCGAGGACGTCGTGCCCGGCAGCTACTATCTCGAAGTCTCCTCCCCGGGGCTGGACCGGCCCTTCTTCTCCCCGGAGCAGATGCGCGGGCACGAGGGCGGCGAGGTGCAGGTGACCCTGCGCGACGCCGCCCAGGGCCGCCGCCGCTACCTGGGGCGGCTGGAAAGCGTCGAGCCCGACGGCTTCGTCGTGACCGAGGAGAACGGGCAGCCCGTGCGCGTCGCCTGGAGCAACGTGAAAAAGGCCGCCCTGCGCTACCAATTCCCTGCCAAGGGACAGAAGGCATAACGTCGAAGCGACGGCCCGCCCCGGGCTCGGATGCGACTGGAGGCATAACTCATGGGCATGGAACTGAAAAAGGCCATCGACCAGATCAGCAAGGACAAGGGCATCGACCGCGACATGCTGGTGGACACCCTCGAAGAGGCCGTACGTTCCTCCGTGCTGCGCAAGTACGGCGAGGACATGGACGTCGAGGTCAGCTACAACGACGAGCAGGGCGAGATCGAGGTCTACCAGTTCAAGGCCGTGGTGGAGACCGTGGAGAACCCGGCCATCGAGATTTCCCTGGACGACGCCCGCAAGTCCGACCCCGGCGCGCAGATCGACGACGAGCTGGGCTTCCGCCTGAGCATCGAGGACCTGGGGCGCATCGCCGCCCAGTCGGCCAAGCAGGTCATCATCCAGCGCATGCGCGACGCCGAGCAGGAGATCATCTACGAGGAATACAAGGACCGCGTGGGCGAGATCGTCTCCGGCATCATCCAGCGCCGCGACAAGACGGGCTGGATCATCAACCTCGGGCGCACCGAGGCCCTGTTGCCCAAGGAAGAGCAGATCCCCCGCGAGCGCTACAAGCGCGGCGACCGCGTGCAGGCCTACCTCATCGAGGTGCGCCGCGAGGGCCGGGGCCCGCAGGTCATCGTCTCGCGTTCGCACCCCGACTACATGGTCGCCCTGTTCAAGCGCGAGGTGCCCGAGGTTGCCGACGGCACCGTGAGCATCCTGGGCGTGGCCCGCGACCAGGGCAGCCGCGCCAAGGTCGCCGTGACCTCCCACGACCGCGACGTGGACCCCGTGGGCGCCTGCGTGGGCATCCGCGGCTCGCGCATCCAGAACGTGGTCCAGGAGCTGCGCGGCGAGCGCATCGACATCGTGGTCTGGAGCCCGGACGTGGCGACCTACGCCGTCAACGCCCTGTCCCCCGCCGTGATCACCCGCATCACCGTGGACGAGGACGAGAAGATGCTCGAGGTGGTGGTACCCGACAGCCAGCTGACCCTGGCCATCGGGCGCAAGGGCCAGAACGTCAAGCTGGCCTCCAAGCTGCTGGGCTGGAAAATCGACATTTTCACCGAAAGCCGCTACGGCGAACTGCACGCCGAGCTGCAAACCCTGGAGCAGATCGCCAGCGTGGCCGAGATCTCCGTGGACCGGCTGCTTTCCTCGGGCTACGACACCATGGAGAAGCTGGACAACGCCACCGACGAGGAACTCCTGGAAATCGAATCCATTACAGAAGACCGCATCGGCGACATCCGCTCGGCCATCAACCTGCTGCGCTCCTTCCGGGCCAGCGAGGCGGGCGCCGCCGACCAGGATGAGGACCAGGACGAGGACCAGGACCAGGACGAAACCCAGGACGCCCCCGAGGCCGGGACCCCGGACCGGGGCGAAGCCTAGGCCCGCAGGTCGGGCAGGGGCATGGCGCAGGACGACAAGGGCCAGGGGCCGATCCGCAGGTGCGTGATCTGCGGGGCCAGGCTGCCCAAGCGCGACATGACGCGCTACGTCTGCCCCGGTGGCGGCCAGGAGCCGACCCCGGACCCGACCCAGACCATGCCGGGACGCGGCTTCTACTGCTGCCCGGCGCCGACATGCATACGACAGTTAGGGAAATACAAGGGCTGGCGGAAGAAATGCCAAGGGGAAAAACGTGGTAGAAAGCAAGCTTCGGGTTAAGGACATCGCTGTGGAACTCGGGATCGGCAACAAGGACGTCATGCAGGCGTGCCGCGATCTCGATATCCCGGTCAAGAGCCATATGAGCACCCTCGAGGACGACGAGGCCGACCAGGTCCGCGCCCATGTGAAGAAGGGCGCCAAGGCCACCGAGGTCGTGCTCAAGGAAGTGCAGCCCGGCATGGTCGTCCGCCGCCGCCGCAAGGCCGTGCGCCCCGGCGAGGCTCCCGCCGCCGCCGACGAGGACGCAGGCGACGACGAGACCCAGGACCACGAGCCCGAGGATGAACCCCGGGCCGAGGCCCCCTGCGCCCCCGAAGCCAGCGCCGACGACGACGCCCAGGCCGAGCCCCCCGCGCCCAGGCCCGCCCGCAAGGCCCGCGTGGTCCGCGAGACGCCCAAGGCCCGCATCATCTCCGCTGCCGACCTGCACACGCCCGACGCCCCCCCGGCGCCCGGGGCCGACACCGCCGTGCCCGAGGCCCAGGCGCCCGAAGCCGCCCAGGCCCCCGAGGCCGCTGCCCCGGCGCCCGAGGCCCAGGCCGAGGCTCCGGCTCCCGAAGCCCCGCAGGCGCAGGACCAGCCCGAGGCCCCCGTGCAGGCCGAGACCCCCGGCCAGGATGTGGCCGACGAGCCCGGCGAGGAGGCCCCCGCCCGGAGCGAGGCCGCCGACGAGCCCGTGGCCGAGGGCGCCGAAGGCGCCGAGGACGGCGAGGGCGCGCTGAAGAAGAAGAAAAAGAAGAAGATCGTCATCACGCCCAAGGTGCGTGTCATTTCCCGGCCCGATCCGGCCCTGATGCCCGCGGCCATGGAAGAGCCGCAGCAGGAGCGCCAGAAGCCGGTGCTGCGCCTGCGCGGCCAGGGCCCTGCGCCGAGCGGCCCCGGCGGCCCCGGCGGGCCTTCCCGCCCCGGCGGCTATGGTGGCCCCGGCGGCCCTGGCGGCCCGGCCCGGCCCGGTGGCTACGGCGGTCCGCCCCGTTCCGGCGGCTTTGCCGGGCCCGGGGCCGGCCCTGCCCCCGGCGAGGCCCCTGCGGGCGACTCCGGCGACGCCAGCAAGAAGCGCCGCAAGAAGGACCGCCGCGTGGTGGATTTCTCCTACAAGGAGGACGTGCCCAAGGGCTTCGACCGCGGCAAGAAGGGCAAGAAGACCCGCCGCGACCGGCGCGGCTTCGAGATTCCCGAGCCGCAGGGCACCCAGCCCATCAAGGCCGCCAAGCGCAAGGTGCGCGTGGAAGACGCCATCCGCCTGGCCGATCTGGCCAAGAGCATGGGCATCAAGGCCCAGGCGCTGATCAAGGTGCTCTTCGCCCAGTTCGGGCTGATGGCCACCATCAACCAGTCCCTGGACTACGACACCGCCACCCTGGTGGCCGCCGAGTTCGGCTACGAGCTGGAAAAGGTGGGCTTCTCCGAGGACGAATACCTGGTGCCCAAGGAGCAGGACAGCCCCGAGACCCTGGTCTCCCGCGCTCCGGTGGTCACCATCATGGGCCACGTGGACCACGGCAAGACCTCGCTGCTGGACGCCATCCGCAAGTCCAAGATCGCCTCGGGCGAGGCTGGCGGCATCACCCAGCACATCGGCGCCTACGACGTGACCACCCCGCGCGGCAAGATCGTGTTCCTGGACACCCCGGGCCACGCGGCCTTTACGGCCATGCGCGCCCGCGGCGCCCAGGTCACGGACATCGTCATCCTGGTGGTGGCTGCCGACGACGGCGTCATGGAGCAGACCCGCGAGGCCATCAGCCACTCCAAGGCCGCAGGCGTGCCGATCATCGTGGCCGTGAACAAGATGGACAAGCCCGAGGCCAACCCCGAGCGCGTCATGCGCGAGCTGGCCGAACAGGGCCTGTCGTCCGAGGAATGGGGCGGCGAGACCATCTTCGTCAACGTGTCGGCCAAGGCCGGGACGAACCTGGACACCCTGCTGGAAATGGTCCTGCTCCAGGCCGAGGTGCTCGAGCTCAAGGCCAACCCCGACAAGCCCGCCCAGGGCCATATCGTCGAGGCGCGGCTGGACAAGGGCCGCGGCCCGGTGGCCACGGTGCTCATCACCGCAGGCACCCTGCGCCAGGGCGACAGCTTCGTGTGCGGCACGCAGAACGGCAAGGTCCGCGCCATGTTCAACGACCAGGGCCGCAAGCTCAAGGAGGCCGGACCGGCCACCCCGGTGGAGGTCCAGGGCTTCGACGGCATCCCCCAGGCGGGCGACCTGTTCGTGTGCGTGGACGACGAGAAGGTGGCCCGGCGCATCGCGGGCAACCGCCAGCTCAAGGAGCGCGAGCGCACCCTGGCCCGCGAGTCCAAGGTCACCCTGGAGAGCTTCATGGCCTCCAAGCCCGGCGCCGAGGCCCAGAACCTGAACCTCGTGCTCAAGGCCGACGTGCAGGGCTCCCTGGAAGCCATCGTGGACGCCCTCAAGAAGCTGTCCACCGATGCCGTGAAGGTCAACGTCATCCACGGCGGGGCCGGGGCGATCACCGAGTCGGACATCCTGCTGGCGGCGGCCTCCGAGGCCATCGTCATCGGCTTCAACGTCCGGCCCACGGCCAAGATCAAGGAGGTCGCCGACCACGAGAATGTGGACGTGCGCTTCTACGACATCATCTACAAGCTGGTCAGCGACGTGAAGGACGCCATGACCGGCATGCTGGCCCCGGTGATCTCCGAGAAGTACCTGGGCCAGGCCGAGGTCCGCGAAACCTTCAGCATCCCCAAGGTCGGCACCATCGCGGGCTGCTACGTGGTGGACGGCGAGCTGCGCCGCAACTCCAAGGTCCGCCTGCTGCGCGACGGCGTGGTGGTCTACACGGGTACGCTGTCCTCCCTCAAGCGCTTCAAGGACGACGCCAAGGAAGTGCGCCGCGGCTACGAATGCGGCGCGGCCCTGGACAAGTTCAACGACGTGAAGGTCGGCGACGTCATCGAGGCCTTCGAAGAGGTGGAAACCGCCGCGACTTTGGATTAACCTGGACCTGACGGCCCCGGGCACGACGTCCGGGGCCGCCCGGCGGCCCCATGATCATCGGCGTGCTCAGCCTGACCTTCCGCCTGCACGGCAACCGCACCCTCAAGGGCAAGCGGCAGGTGGCGGCCAGCCTGAAGCAGAAGCTGCGCAACACCTTCAACGTCGCCGTGAGCGAGGTCGCCCGCCAGGACGACCCCGGCACCCTGGTCCTGGCCGTGGCCACCGTCGCGCCCGACTCGCGCACGGCCCAAAGCCGCCTGGACAAGGCCCTCATGCACGCCCAGGCCGCCACCGCCGAGGAACTGGCCGACTCGGCCATCGAACTGTTCTCCGCCGACGGCGCCGACGCCCCGGGCGAGGACTGGAACTGAATTTTCAGGAGCCTTCATGCACCCTTCCGGCTCACGCCGCGCCCACAGAATGGCCGACCAGATCATGCGCGAGGTCTCCGAAATGCTCGCCCTGGAGGTAGCCGACCCCCGGCTGGCCATGATCACCGTGAGCGGAGCGCGCATGAACAAGGACCTGTCCATAGCCGAGGTGCTCTACTCCGCCCCCGCCGGGGCGGACCTGGACGCCGTGCGCGCTGCCCTGGACAAGGCCGCGTCCTACCTGCGCGGCGGCCTGGGCAAGCGCCTGAAGACCAAGTTCATCCCCCGGCTGGTCTTCGTGCATGACGACTACCTCGAGGAAATGGTGTATGGAAAAGGCCCTCAAGCAGGTTAGCGCCGCGCTCACGGGTGGCGAAACCTTCCTGGTGGCCGCCCACACCGGGCCCGACGGCGACGCCATCGGCTCGACCTTCGCCCTGGGGCACCTGCTGGTGCGCCTGGGCAAGCAGGTGGCGCTGTACAACGCCAGCGGCCTGCCCGAGCAGTTCCACTGGCTCACGCCCCCCGCGCCGCTCACGGACCAGCTGCCCCAGGGCCCCTTCGACTGGACCATCGCCCTGGATTGCGGCGACCGCACGCGCTTGGGCGACGAGCTGGCCGGGCGCTTCGGCACCCAGGGCACCATCAACATCGACCACCACCTGGGCAACCCCGGCTACGCGCAGATCAACTGGGTGGACACGGGATTTGCCTCGGTGGGCGAGATGATCGCCCGGCTGGCCGCCGAGCTGGACGTGCCCCTGTCCGGCGCCCTGGGCGAGGCCGTGTACCTGGCCATGATCACCGACACGGGCTATTTCAGCTACGGCAACACCCACCCCGAGACCCTGGAGCTGGCCGCCGAAATCCTGCGCCAGGGCCTGGACCCCGAAGACTTCAACGCCAAGCTCCAGAACCAGTGGACCCTGGGCCGCGTCCAGCTCTGGGCCCGCGTGCTGGACACCGCCGAGCTGCATTTTGGCGGCGCCGTGGGCGTCATCCGCATCACGGGCGCCATGTTCGAGGCCACGGGCACCCAGAGCGCCGACACCGAGGGCGTGGTCAACTACATCCGGCGCATCAAGGGCGTGCGCGCCGCCGTGTGCCTGCGCGAAGACAGCCCGGAGCTGACCAAGGTCAGCCTGCGCTCGTGGGGCAACGTCAACGTGCAGGCCGTGGCCGCCGAGCTTGGCGGCGGCGGCCACCGCAACGCCGCCGGATGCGTGGTGGCCGCGCCCATGGCCGAGGCCCAGGCCCTGGTGCTCGAAGCCGCCGGGCGCGTTCTGGGGCTGGCCTAGGGTGGGACGCAGCAGGAAACGCGGCGCGGCCCAGCAGGACGGCGTGCTGGTGCTCGACAAGCCCGGCGGGCCGACCTCGGCGGGCTGCCTGAACACCATCCGCCGGGCGCTGGACCAGGGCAAGATCGGCCACGCCGGGACCCTGGACCCCATGGCCACCGGCGTGCTGCTCGTGCTGCTGGGCCACGGCACCAAGCTGGCGCCCTTCCTGACCGAGGGGCCCAAGACCTACGTGGGCGAACTGCGCCTGGGCGTGAGCACCGACAGCTACGACGCCCAGGGCGAGGTGGTCGCGGAAAAGCCGTTTGACCACCTGTCCCCTGCCGATGTAGAGTCGGCTGTTCTCGACTGGGAGGCGCTCACCACGCAGGACGTGCCCCCAGTTTCCGCGGCCAAGCATGAAGGCAGGCCGTTGTATGCTTTGGCGCGCGCGGGCAAGGACGTGCCCGTGAAGACCAAGGCCATTGAAATTTACCGCGTGCAGGTGCTGGAAACGGCTCTGCCGCTGGTGCGCTTCCGGGTGACGGTGAGCGCTGGCACCTATGTACGGTCCCTGGTCCACAGCTTGGGGATTCGACTTGGGTGCGGCGCGATGCTCACCGCCCTGACCCGGGAGCGATGCCATCCGTTCGGCCTCGACCAGGCCCACGGCCTGGACGACGTGGTCGGCAAGCCCGAGGAGTTCCCCGGGCGGGTCATCCCCCTGCGGGATGCCCTGCCGCACTGGCCCCTGGCGACCCTGACCGGGGAGCAGGCCGGGGCCGTGCGCAACGGGACCTGGCTCCCGGTGGCCCAGGCTCCCGCTCCGGGAGCCACGGGCGCCCCGGGCGAGCGCGTGATGCTCGCCGACCCCGACGGCACGCCCCTGGCCCTGGCCGAGGCGAAAGAGCGCGATGGCAGCGTGTACTGGTCCATCCTGCGGGGCCTCTGGTAGCCCCACCGCCGCTGACGGCACAAGAAAACGGAGGATAACGCTGTGGTCATGACCGCCGACGACAAGGCAAAAGTGATTGAGGAGTACAAGCTCGGGGACAAGGACACCGGCTCCCCCGAGGTCCAGGTGGCGCTGCTCACGCACCGCATCCAGTACCTCACCGAGCACTTCAAGGTGCACGCCAAGGACTTCCACTCGCGCACCGGCCTGCTCAAGCTGGTCGGCCAGCGCCGGAAGCTTCTGAACTACCTGAAGAAGAAGGACGTCCAGCGCTACCGCGACATCATCGCGCGCCTGGGCATCCGCAAGTAGCTGACCGAGGGGGCTTCCCGCCGGGGAAGCCCCCACCCCTTTGAAGGCGACCGCTGTGAGGTTGCGACGATGCGGCGTCCCGCGCCCGGACGCCCCACCCTCCCAACTTTGCAGCCATGGTCCTTCAAAGGGGACGACGCGGCAACGCGCCGCACGAACATCTTACCCAATGAGGTTTCCATGACGCTCGAATTCAACCCCATCCGCACCACCGCGACCATCGCGGGCCGCGAGATCACCTTCGAGACCGGCAAGCTGGCCAAGCAGGCCCACGGGGCCGTGTGGGTCCAGTGCGGCGGCACCGTGGTGCTGGTCACCGCCGTGACCCAGCTGCTGCCCGAGGACAAGGGCTTCTTCCCCCTGACCGTGGAGTACAAGGAGCTGGCCTACGCCGCCGGGCGCATCCCGGGCAGCTTCTTCCGCCGCGAGATCGGCCGCCCCAGCGAGCGCGAGATCCTGGTCTGCCGGCTCATCGACCGCCCGCACCGCCCGCTGTTCCCCGAAGGCTTCCGCGACGAGGTGCAGATCATCGCCCAGGTCCACAGCGCCGACGACGAGATCGATCCCGACGTTCTGGCCATCTGCGGCACCTCGGCGGCCCTGCACATCTCCAAGATCCCCTTCATGGGCCCCATCGCCGGCGCCCGCGTGGGCTACGTCAACAAGCAGTTCGTGTTCAACCCGACCTACGCCGAGGTGGAGGCCAGCGAGCTGAACATCGTGGTCGCGGGCACCAGGGACGCCGTGGTCATGGTCGAGGGCATGGCCAGCTTCGCCCCCGAGGCGCTCATCGCCGACGCCATCGAGTGGGGCCACCAGCAGATGCAGCCCCTGCTCGACGCCCAGGAGGCGCTGCGCGCCCAGTGCGGCGTGACCAAGCTCGAAACCGCCGCGCCCAAGGTGGACACCGAGCTGCTGGCCGCCGTGGAAGAGCTGGCCACCCCGGCCCTCAAGCAGGCCCTGGCCATCCGCACCAAGCTGGAGCGCTACGCCGCCAAGGACGAGGTCAAGGACAGCGTGAAGCAGGCCCTGGCCGAGCGCTTCGCCGAGGACGCCCCCGCGCGCCTGAAGCCCCTGGGCGACATGCTCAAGGACATCACCAAGCGCGTGGTGCGCGAGCGCATCCGCACCGAGCGCACCCGCATCGACGGGCGCGGGCTGGACCAGGTGCGCCCCCTGGGCATCGAGGTCGGCGTGCTGCCGCGCACCCACGGCTCGGCCCTGTTCAGCCGTGGCGAAACCCAGGCCCTGGTCACCACCACCCTGGGCTCCACGCGCGACGAGCAGCGCACCGACTCGCTCATGGGCGACGACGTGAAACGCTTCATGCTGCACTACAACTTCCCGCCCTACTGCGTGGGCGAGGTCAAGATGATGCGCGGGCCGTCGCGGCGCGACATCGGCCACGGCACCCTGGCCCTGCGCGCCATCACGCCCATCCTGCCCGACCAGGAGAAGTTCCCCTTCACCCTGCGCGTGGTGTCCGAGATCCTGGAGTCCAACGGCTCCTCGTCCATGGCCACCGTGTGCGGCGCCTCCCTCTCGCTGATGGATGCGGGCGTTCCGGTGTCTAACGCCATCGCGGGAGTGGCCATGGGCCTCATCAAGGAAGGCGACGAGTACCTGGTGCTCACGGACATCCTCGGCGACGAGGACGCCCTGGGCGACATGGACTTCAAGGTCGCGGGCTCCAAGGACGGCGTCACCGCCATCCAGATGGACATCAAGATCGCGGGCATCCCCCCGGAGGTGCTGCGCAGCGCCCTGGCCCAGGCCCGACAGGGCCGCCTGCACATCCTGGACGGCATGAACGCGATCATCGCCGCGCCGCGCCCCGAGCTCTCGCCCCTGGCGCCGCAGCTCGAGATCGTGCACGTCAACCCCGAGAAGATCCGCTCGGTCATCGGCCCCGGCGGCAAGAACATCAAGGCCATCACCGCCGCCACCGCCGCCTCCATCGACATCGACGACAGCGGCAGCGTGATGATCTTCGCGCCCAACTCCGAGTCCATGGCCCTGGCCAAGGAAATGGTGCTCTACCACGACCAGACCCCCGACGTGGGCCGCAACTACGACGGCCGGGTCACCAAGGTCATCGACTGCGGCGCGGTGGTGGAGATCCTGCCCGGCGTGGACGGGCTGGTGCACATCTCCCAGCTGGCCGAGGATCGCGTGGAGAACGTCACCGACGTGGTCAAGCTCGGCGACAACGTGCGCGTCAAGGTGCTGGAAGTGGAGCCCTCGGGCCGCGTGCGCCTGTCGCGCAAGGCCGTGCAGATGGAAGAGCGCGGCGTGGAGGTCGATCTGGCCGAGTTCGCCAAGTCCCCGGGCCGTCGGCCCGGCGGGGACCGCGACCGCGGCGGGCGCCGTGACGACCGCGGCGACCGTGGCGACCGCGGTGGCCGTGACCGCGGCGGGCGCGACCGCGACCGCGGCGGCAGACGCTAACGCGCACAGACCATGACCCATCCAAGGCGGGGGCTTCGGCCCCCGCCTTTTTTTGCGCGAAGCCGGGCGCCGGGCCGCGCCGCCCGGTGTGGCACCCGACGCCGCGTGCTGCCCCGCCGCCCCGGCTTCACCGCCCGCACCCCGCCCGCACGCACCCAGATGCACCCGGATGCGCTCAGAACGCACCCCGGAAGACGATCCCCCGCCCGCCCTCCGGCACCGCAGCACACCAGCCCATCGCGCGCCGCACACCCTCGCGGCCCTGTGCCCCGGCCCACCGCCACCCTCCTCCCCTTCGCCCCGCTCCTGTCCGGCTCCGCCCCCTCTGTTTCCATCCGCGCCCGCCCCGCCAGCCTTTCTGTCCTCCGGCCCGGGCCCGGTCCGGCCCCTCGTCTTTCCACCCGGCCCCGCCCCAGCCTGCCCGCCCCGCCCCGCCGCACGGCGCAAAAAAACGCCGCCCTCCCGAAGGAAGGCGGCGCGTTCGGCCCGGGGGCCGCGCTGGCCGCGCGGGCTACTTGGCCGGGGCCTGGGTCTGGGCGGCGGCGATGCGCATGGAATACGGCAGCACCTGCCCGTCCACGCGCACGATGACCTTGAGGGTTTCGATGCCGCGCCCGGCGGGCAGGTAGACGTAGCCCACGCGGGTGAAGTCGGGCGGGATGGGCTCCTCGTTCCAGCCGTACTGGCGCAGCTCGTCGCGGATGGTGCGCTTGAGGTCGGCCTCGGAGCTGGACATGGTGCCCGCCGCGCCGCCAGCCAGGGCGCCGACACCCGCGCCGATGGCCGCGCCCTTCCAGATGTTGTCGCCGCCGCCGATGGTGCCCGCCAGGGCGCCCAGGCCCGCGCCGAGGAAGGCGCCCAGGGCGCCGGTGCGCGAGGCGTTGGCCATGGTGGTGGAAAAAGCCTCGGAAGCGAAGACCAGCTTGGTGGCCTCCTCAAGGGTGAAGGCCAGGTACTCGCCGTCGGCGCCCACGCCGCGCACTTCCTCCACCTGCACCACCGGGGTTTGCAGGCTCTTGTTCTTGAAGACGAGGAACACGGGGTCGAGCCCCGCCTCGCGGTAGTCCATGCCCTGGCCGAAGTGCTCGTAGTGCACGGCGCCCAGGTCCCAGCGCTGGCTCTGCACCGAGCCGTCCACCTGGGACGGGTCGATGACGCGGCGGGGCTGCGGCAGGGGCTTGGTGGCCTGGCAGGACCAGACGAAGAGCAACATGACGGCCAGCAGGCCGAGGGCGACGGGATTGCGCAGGGAGGTTTTGGTCATGATCTCCACCTTGGATTCGGGTTTGTGGCTGGACGCATGGAAGATAAGGGCTTGCCCGCGCCCTGGCAAGGCCGGGCCCGGCCTCAGCGCACCAGGACCCCCGCGTAGCCCACCACGCGCGAGGCGTCGCCGCTGGCGGCGGCGGAGGTGGCGTAGGCCGCCAGCCGGGCCGAGGTGGCCCCCAGGGCCCTGGCCGCCAGCAGCCCCAGGGTCATGGGCAGCACCCCGCACATGCTGATGCCCTGGCTGCGCACGGTGTCGTAGAGGCCGCGCGGGTCCAGGGCCAGGACGGGCTCCAGGGCCCGGGCGTCCACGCGCCGGGCCTGGGAGTCGGGCAGAAAATGGCTCATGTCCGAGCTGACCACCAGCGACGCCGGGCGGCCCAGGGCGCCCAACACCCCGGCCAGGCTTGCGGCCACAGCCTCCAGTTCGGCGTAGCGGTGCTCGGCCACGGCCACGGGCACGATGGTCGTGCGCGGGTCCTTGCGCTCCAGGAAGGGCACGAGCACTTCCAGGGAATGTTCGCGCTGGTGGGCGCTGGTGTCGGCGGCCAGGCGCGGTTCGGCGCGCAACAGGGCCGAGGCCAGTTCGGCGTCCACCTCCAGCCCGCCCCCGGGCACGGCCCAGCGCCCCGAGGGCCACACGGCCAGGGGCTGGCCCAGGCCCGTATGGTTGGGCCCCAGCAGCACCACCAGCGGCGCCAGCCGGGCCTCGCCCAGGGTCCGCCCGGCCACGGGGCCGGAGAACACGTAGCCCGCGTGGGGCACCATGGCCAGCAGCGTGGGCGCGCTCTCGGGCTCTTCGGCCAGGGCCAGATAGCTGGCCACCTCCAGGCCCAGGGCGCGCGGGTCGGCGGTGTAGAACTGTCCGGCGACGACGGGGGGTCTGTCCATGGGGGGCCTCCTTGCGGGCGGCGGGCAGGACGGCGGCGCGCCCGCGCAACGCGGTTCCCTTGGGGCGCATGATGTTCGGGAATCAAAGCCTGTCATTCTCAACAACCCTGGAGCGGCTTCAAGGCACGGCGGCCAGCTAGAACGCCCCGGGCGGCGAGTAGCCCCGCGCGGCCTGCTCGATCTTTTCCAGTTGCAGGTCCGAGGCGGCCATGCGCCCGTAGAGGGAATCGGGCTGGCGCGCGGCCAGGTCGGCCAGCATCTCGCGCCAGGTGGGCAGGTCCGCCGCGCGGCGGTACAGCCCGGCCATGCGGTAGCGCAGGGCCGCCCAGGAGGGGTCGCCCTCGGGCAGCAGGGCTTCCAGCTCGGTGGCCCACTTGAGGGCTTCGCGGTAGCGCGCCGAACTTTCGGTAACGTCCATGAGAATGTTCAAGGTCTCGCGCAGCTTGGGTTCCTCGCCGCCCATGGTCACCAGCATTTCGTAGGCGTCCTGGGCGTATTCGTAGGCCTCGCGCAGGCGCTTGCCCGCCAGGGCCTCCTGGGCCAGGAAGAAGATGGCGTAGGCCCGCTGGGCCGGGGCCAGGCGCGAGTCGTTGCCCAGCTCGACCCACAGGGGCCGGCTTTCCTCGAAGCGGCCCAGGTTCTCCAGGGCCAGGGCGCGGGCGTAGAGCAGCTCGCGCTGGAAATCGGGCCGCAGCTCCCATTCGCGCACGACCTCGGCCACGCCGAGCACGTCCTCCCAGCGGGCGTTGTCGGCGTAGATGGACAGGGCCAGGCTCATGGCCACCTCGGAGTGCTCGGGCACCTGCTCCTCGTTGAGGAAGGGCCGGACCACGCCCAGGGCCTCTTCGGGCAGGCCGCGCTTCCACAGGCTCAGGCCCAGGGCGATCTTGGCCTGGGGGTCGAGGTCGGCGGCCATCTCGCGCACGAAGTCGTACTCCTGCCACAGCGAGACGATCTTGGGGTAGTTGCCGTCCACCACGAGCTGGGTGGCCAGCCCGCCGAAGGCCTTGAGGCCCACGTCGCGGGCGCGGGGCATGAGGGCGCTTTCGGGGAATTTCTTCTCGAAGTCGAGCACCGCCGCCAGGGCATCGACGTTCTTGTTGTTCCACAGCTGCCACATGGCCAGCTTGAGCTGGGCCAGGGGCGCCAGGGCGCTGTCGGGGTGCTTGGCGACGATGTGCTCGTAGGTCTGGGCCGGGGCGAGGTTCAGCGGCCTGTCGAAAACCGTGAACATCTGCTCCACGCTGGGCTCGTCGTAGATGCCCTCCTCGGCCAGGCGCATCTTGGAGATCAGCCCGCCCTCGCGGTCGGGGAAGTCGGCCACGGCCTTGTCGTACATCTCGCGGGCCGCGCCGGGGCGCTTGGTGCGCACGTAGATGTCGCCCAGACGCGCCAGGATAATGTCGGCCTCGTCGCCCTTGGGGTCGATGTTGTAATAGGTCCAGTAGTCGTTCTTGGCCTTTTCATAGTCTTCGACGGTGTAGGCAGCATCGCCCAACAGGCGCAGGAACGGGGGGAACTCGACGTAGAAGCGCGGCCAGCGCTTCTCGATGTAGTCCACGATCTGGAAGGCCTGCTTGTCGTAGCCCAGGTGGCGCAGGGCGCGGGCCAGCCCCAGGGACGCCTCGCGCACGAATTTGCTGTCCGGGTAGACCTGCACAAGATACTGGAATTCGTCGGCGGCCTTCTGGTAGTCGCCCTTGTTGAAGTAGTAGTCGCCCCAGTAGTAGTAGGTCAGCGGCACGTTGGGGTCGCCCTGGTAGCGCTCGCGCAGCAGGCGGAAGAAGGCGGCGGCCTCGGGCACGTTGCCGACCTTGAGGTTGAGTACGCCCCGGCGCAGCAGCGCCGCAGGCACCCGCCAGGACTCCAGGTTGTGGTTCACGGCGGCCTCGTAGGCCCCGTTGATCTCGTCGAAATGCCCGGCCAGGTCATCCTTGTACTTCACCGAGAGCACGTCGGCCTTGGTATACATGGCATCCTCGGCCATGTCCGGCGGCAGGTCGGGCTGGGCCAGCAGGGTGGCCAGCTCCTTGAGGGCGGTGTCGTGGTCGTCGTTGCCCTGGGCGGCGCGGGCGGCGAACATGATCTCGTCGAGCTGCTCCTGGCGGGCCCGGGCCCGCTCCTCGGCGGTGGCGTTCTGCGCGTCCGCCCCGGCTTCGGCCACGGCCCCGGGTTCGGCGGGCGCTTCGGAAGCCTCGGGGGCTTTGGAGGTTCCGGGGGCGGCAGGGGCCTCGGGGGCCGGGGGCTCGGGGACCGGGGGCGCGGCGGCGACCTCGGCGTCCGGCTGGGGCAGCGGCCCGCTGGCCGAGGGCGCGGGCATGGGCGGCCCGTCGCCCGGGCTGAAAACGCGGCCCCGGAACTGCGACGCAGGCCCCTCGGGGCCAAGCAGATTTTCGGTGATGCGCTCGACCACGTCGCGTTGCAGGGGCTGGCTGCCCTCGGGCGGCGGCGTGGGCCGGGGCCGCGCGGGCCGGCCCCCCTCCACCGCCGTCTCGGCTCCGGGAGCCGCGCCCACAGGCGCGACAGGCCGGGCCCCCACGGCGAATGTCCCGGGCTTGCCGGGCACGGGCACGGCGTCCTGAGCCACGGGGGGCAGGGCCTCCGGGGCGGCGGCGCCCGGCGCAGCGCCGGGTGCGGGGCTGGGCGCGGGGCCCGGTGCCGCGTCAGGCGCGGGGGCGGGCCCCGGCACGCGCTCGGCCTGGGCGGGCGCGGACTGGCCCGGGGGCGTCACCCGGCCCCGGAACACGTAGGGCACCTCGAACGCGGTGCGCATCCGCCCGTCCTGGGCGGCGGTATCCGGAGCGGGAACGGAACCTTCTGACGATGCGGCGGCATCCGGGGCGGAGGCAGAAGGCGGCACGGCGGCATCCGGGGTGACGGCTGGCGCCGGGGCGGGCGCGGCGGCGGCAGGCTGCGACGCCTCGGGCCCGGCGGCGGGCCGGGCCGGGGCCGCCGGGGGGGCGGCGGCCTGGGAAACAGCGTCGCCCTGGGCGGGCCGGGCCGCCGCTGGCGGCGCGGCGCCCTGGGCCTGCGGGGCGGGCGCGCCAGCCGTAGGCGCCGGGCCCGCGGGCGGGGCCGTACGGGGCGGGCCCGTGGGCTTCCAGCGCGCGCCCAGGGGGTCGCTGAACACGTCCACCACCAGCCGGGGCGGGTTGTCCAGGGTGAAGGCCACGAACCCGGCCTCGGCGGTGGACAGCTCGATGTCCAGCCCACCCGCCACCGCCCGCAGGCCGGACACCAGCCGGGCCCCGGTCAGGTCGGGCAGCTCGCCCGCCGCGCCGTCTGCGCCGGGCAGGCGCAGGGCCAGGGCCTGGGCCGCCTCGCGGGCCAGGGTGTACTGCGGCAGTCCGTCGGGGAACTGGAGGACCAGGCGCTCCTTGTCCGGGTGGCGCCCGAAGGAATAGACCACCCCCTGGGCCGGGGCGGCCAGGACGAGCGTCACGAGGCCCGTCAGGACAAAGAGGCAGGCGATCCTGCTGGCGGAACGTACGTTCACGGCGCAAACTGTGCAAAAACCGTGCAAGTCCGGGCGCATCCCGTGGCGCCCGGGGCCCGCGCGGGGTCAGCCGATCTGCTTCTTCTTCAGCTTCTCGATGAGCGTGGTGCGCTTGATGCCCAGAATCTCGGCGGCGCGGTTCTTCACGCCGTCGGCCATGTCCAGGGCCTCGCGCAGCAGCCGGTCTTCCAGTTCGTCCAGGAAGGTCTTGAGATCCATGCCCTTGTCGTCCAGGTCGCGCACCCGGGGCCAGGCGAAGCCCGCCGGAGCGGCCTGGGGCACGGGCCGGGCCTTTTCCTGGCCCAGGCTGGTCCAGATCTTGGCGGGCAGGTCGTCCGGAACGACGGTCTCGTTGTCGCACAGGATGGACAGCCGCTCCATGATGTTTTCCAGCTCGCGGACGTTGCCGGGCCAGGAATAGCGCAGGAGCATGTCGCGCGTCTCGGGCGACAGGCGCAGGGTCTTGCGCTCCTTGTCGCGGCAGAACCCGCGCAGGAAGGCGTCGGCCAGGAGCATGGCGTCGTCGCCGCGCTCGCGCAGGGGCGGCAGGTGGATGGGAATGACGTTCAGGCGGTAGAACAGGTCTTCGCGGAAGACCCCGCGCGCCACCTCGGCCTCCAGGTCGCGGTTGGTGGCCGCCACCACGCGCACGTCCACCTTCTTGGTGCCCGTGCCGCCCACGCGCTCGAATTCCTTCTCCTGGAGCACGCGCAGGATCTTGACCTGCAGCGAAAGGTCCAGCTCGCCGATCTCGTCCAGGAAGATGGTCCCGCCGTCGGCCAGCTCGAAGCGGCCCTGGCGCGAGCGGATGGCGTGGGTGAAGGCGCCCTTCTCGTGGCCGAAAAGCTCGGATTCCAGCAGCTCGCGGGGGATGGCCCCGCAGTTGATGGGCACGAAGGGCTTGTCGGCGCGCTTGCTGTTGGTGTGCAGGGCGCGCACCAGCAGCTCCTTGCCCGTGCCCGACTCGCCGGTGACCAGCACGGTGCTGTCCGTTGGCGCGACCTTGGCCAGGACCTTGAAGACTTCCAGCAGCGCGGGGCTCTGGCCGATGATGCCGCAGGTGTTCAGATCCATCTCCTCTCCCTTGGAAAACCCGGAACCGGGCCCAACGCGACCATGGAAAGCGTCTCTGCCGTCAATCTTCTGACATAAAGTCGAGAAAAGCTCTAGAACTATTTTGCGCCAGGGCGCTTCGCCCCGGCGGGGGCCAGCCCCCTGCCCGCCCGCGCGGCCCGCGGCGCAACCCCGCGCCGCGCACAGCCCCGCCCTGCCCTGCGGCAAAAAAAACGGCCCCCGTCCCGTTTCCGGTGCGGGGGCCGAAACAGCGGCGCGAATTTCAGACCACCTCGTCCAGCAGCGTGCCGAGCATGTCGTCGGCGGTGCGCACCACCGCAGCCGAGGCCTCCACGGCCCGCTCGTTGGCCATGGTCAGGACCATCTCGCGGGCCAGATCCGTCCCCGAGCCCTCCGCATAGCCCACCCCGGGCACGGCGGAAGGCACCATGGGCCCCTGCACGTCCAGCTGGCGGATCTCCTGCACGGCCACACCGCCCTGGTCGGGCCGGTCCTCCAGGGTCACCCGCGAGGGGTCGAAGCCTTCGGTGTTCATGTTGGCGACGTTGTGGGCGGACACGGCCTGGGCCGTGGAAAAGGCCATCATGGCCGAAGCCGCCGCGTCCAGGGCGCGGATGGGCATGGTCAACCTCCCGGGCGACCCGGGCGCGCGCCCGGGGAACTCCGCCCCTTGGGCCATTTTCTCACACATCGCCCCCGCTTTCAATGCTGGCGTAGGCGCTGTGGTTGTGGATGGACTCCATGCTCTCCACCTCCACGCGGTACCACGTCACCTGCGGATGGTGGGCCAGGCGCTGGGCCGTGGCGCGCACCACGTCCTCCACGAAGGCCGGATGGGCGAAGGCGTGGTCGGTGACGTGGCGCTCGTCCTCGCGCTTGAGCAGGGCGAACACCGGCGAGGAGCCCGCCTCCTCGGCGATGGTGATGAGGTCCTCCAGCCAGAGGAAGCCCGTGAACCGCGCGCGGATGCGCACCATGGCCCGCTGGCTGTGGGCCCCTCCGGCGCTGATGGCCAGGGAGCAGGGGCACACGGTCATCACCGGCACGTCCACCCCGAGCATGAAGGCCAGCCGCCCGCCCTCCAGCTCGCCCTGGAGCAGGCAGGCGTAGTTCATGAGCCCCGGGCTGCCCGACTCCGGCGCGCGGCGCTGGAGGAAGTACGGGAAGCGGAACAGGATGTGCGCGCGGCGCGCCGCCAGCCGGGTGCGCACGCTTTCCAGCAGGTTCTTGAAGCTGGCGTAGCCCAGGTCCTCGCCCCAGTCCTGCAGGGCCTCGATGAAGCGGCTCATGTGCGTGCCCTTGAACTCGGCGGGCAGGTCCACCGAGAGGTCCACCTCGGCCACGGTGTGCTGCACGGCGCCCTGCTGGTCGCGCGAGCGCACGCGCACGGGCAGTTGGAGATTCTTGACCCCGACGCGGTCGATGGGCATGGCCACGTCCGCCGGGCCGCTTTGTACGTCCTTCATCTAGACCAGATTCTCCCCGGTGGTGGTCAGGCACAGCTTGCCGTGCTTCACGCCCTTGGTGGAAATGAGCTTCTGCCCGAGCATGCGCACCTCGTCGCCCTTGCCCTTGAGCACCAGCACTTCCAGGCAGTTGTCGTGGTCCAGGTGCACGTGCAGCGAGGACAGGATGATGTCGTGGGCCTCGTGCTGCAATTCGGTCAGCCGCTGGGAGAGGTTGGACTGGTGGTGGTCGTAGACCATGGTCAGCGACCCGGCGATTTCCTTGTCCGTGTCTTCCCACTCGCGGCGCACCAGGTGGTTGCGGATCAGGTCGCGGATGGCCTCGGAGCGGGTCTGGTAGCTTTGCTCCTCGCAGAGCTGGTCGAACTTGTCCAGCAGGTCGGAATCCAGGGACACGCCAAAGCGGATGGTCTTGCCCATACGTCCTCCGGGGTTGGATGCGGCGCGCCTAGGGGCGGGCGCTGCCGGGTTTCACCAGTTCAAGGATGTGCACCGTCACGGGGTGGCCCTGGTGCTCGAAGCGTTCGGTGAGCGCGCGCGAGCACGAAAAGCCGCGCGCGGCGGCGTGTTCCATGAACGGCTCGCGGATGGAGCGGCCCGGCTCGGCGATCCAGGCCGTGCCGCCGGGGGCCAGCACGTGGTCCAGCAGCGCCGTGACCGGCTCCACGAAGCGCAACTCGTACATCACGTCGCCGCCCCAGGCGAACTCCGCCCGCCCGGGGGCCAGGGCCGGGGCGCGCCAGTCCATCTGCACCCACAGCGGCTGGGGCACGCCGTTCAGGGCCGCGCTGCGCCGCGCAAACGGCAGCGGGGCGAACTCGTAGTCAAAGGCGACCACCCGCGCCCCGAGCCCGGCGCCGATCATGGCCGAAAGCCCCAGGCCGCAGCCGATGTCCACGCAGAGCCGCCCGGCCAGGGCCGCGCCGCGCCCGGACAGCCAAGCCCCCAGCGCCAGGCTGGCCGGCCACAGCTCCACCCAGTAGGGCATGCGCTCGTCGGGGCCGAAATCCGCCTCGCCGAGCTGCTGCCACATGGCCTCCAGGTCGCCCCGGCGCTCCACGATCCAGCGCCGCCCGGCGACCACGGGCGTGAGCCGCTCCTGTGGCGGCGCGGCCTGGGCGGGGCGGGAATCGGCGTACATGGCGGCTCCTGGCGCGGCGCATCCCGGCTCGCGGCAGCCCCGGATGCCGGGGTGCGTGCCGATAAGACGCGCGTTCTGGCAGGAAAATACACGCGCAGTAACACGCGGTCAAATGAATTGGCCGGAAAGGCTTGCGAACGGCAGGAAAACCGGGCCCTGGCGCCCGGCACAGGCCGGGACCGCCGGGCTAGGGCCCGGCGGGGGCGACGTCGAGGGTCAGCGTCGTATCGAGCACGGGCAGGGCGTCCACCCCGCCGCAGCTCGACTTGGTGACCAGATGCACGCGCACGGCGAACCTGTGGCGCCCCGACGCGCGGGGCACGACCACGGTCACGGGAAACCCCGGCAGGATGCCCGGCCCCGGGCCCGCAGGCACCTCCAGCGGCGTGACCAGGGCGGTCACGAAATACCCGGCGGGCGGCAGCGGCGGGGTCAGGGTCATGGCCAGCTCCACCTCCTGGCCCACGACGCCGGACAGGCGGCTGGAATCCAGGCTCGCGGCGTAGCCCGCAGCCTCGCCCAGGCCCTGGGCGCGGCCCGGGGCCGCCGGAAGCAGAAGCAGCAGGGCCGCCAGGGCGACGGCCCGCAGGCGCCACGACGATGCGCGCGCAAGCGGCATGGGCACTCCTTGCGAAATGCAATCCCGGCGGGGGCGGCGCGCCGCCCCCGCCGGGCAGGGGTCAGTACAGCCCGCCCATGTTCGCGGCGGTGTGCATGGTTTCGCCAAAGAACACCAGCCGCCCGGCCAGCTCGCCCAGCAGCAGCAGTACGGGCAGCCAGGTGGGCACCGCGCCCTTGCGCCAGACCACGGCCAGGGGCAGGGCCAGGCCGAAGACGATGCGCGCCCAGTACAGCGGCGAGGCGATCCATGCCTTGCCGGTCAACTCCGTCACCGTGCCGCCCGAAAGCCACACGCAGGGGATGACCAGAGAGACCACCAGGGCCACCAGCAGGGCCGAGGCCAGCACCCGCGCCAGCAGGCGCTCCTGCTCACGGGAAACCAGCAGGCCGCCGAAGGCCGCGCCGAGGATGGCCGCCGTGAGCGTGAAGAACACGAAGGGCAGCACGTTGTTCACGGCGGGCAGGGCCGGGGGCGAATAGGTCATGCCCATGGCCAGGAGCGCCCCGGCGCCCACCAGGGCCGCCAGCCAGCCCAGGCCGGGGTTCAGGGTGTCGCGCATGGTCAGGGCGCCCACGACGATGAGCCCCAGCAGCGCGCCCGTGGCCAGCACCTCGCGCGAGAGCCAGGCCGTGGAGAGATGTTTCACGGCCATGGGCGCGCCCAAGGGGTGGCCCAGGTGGGCCAGGGAGGCCAGCAGCCCAACGCCCAGCAGCACCGCCGCCAGGCGCCATTGCCTGCGCGCCACGCCATCCGGGCCCCCGCCCGCCCGGGCCAGGACCAGACTCATGACCACGATGCCCACGGAGGCCTGCGCCAGGACCGTGAACACCACCAGGGGGAGTTCCATGGGTGCGATCATCGCTCGTTCCTCCTCACCACATGGGGCTGCTTGGGCGTCCGGAAGCGGACGGAGGGATTCAGCTTGGGGAAGCGCGGGAATCCGGGCGGGAAGCGCACGGTGCCCGTCTCGTCGAACTCGGCCAGGTCGATCAGTTGCAGCGCCTCCACCGGACAGCTCTGCACGCAGGCGGGCTTGAGCCCGGCGTCCAGGCGCTGCCAGCAGAAGCTGCACTTCTCGGCGCGCTTCTCCACGGGGTTGTACCGGGGCGCGCCGAAGGGACAGGAACGGATGCAGTTGCCGCAGCCGATGCACTTGTCCTGATCGTGGATGACCACGCCGTCCTCGTCGCGCTTGGTGTAGGCCTGCACGGGGCAGACTTCCAGGCATGTGGGGTGTTCGCAATGGTTGCAGGCCAGGGAAAGGAAGGCCCGCTCCCGGTGCGGATAGATCTGCTCGTCCAGGGGGTAGACCTGGCGCCAGATCACGCCGGGCTCCTGATGATACTGGTTCTTGCACGCCATGGCGCAGGAGAAGCATCCGATGCAGCGCTCGGCGTCAACCAGGAAGGCATAGTGTTTCTTCATGGTCTTTCCTCCTAGGCCCTGGCCACGTCGGCGAACTGGTCATGAATGGCGACGCCGGGGGCCCCGGTCTTGTACGCGCCCATGTCCGAGGACTCGTCGTCCACGAGGTACTGGCAGTTGAAGTCGTTGTTGCGGAACCACGCCTCGTACATCAGGACGCACCCGGCGGGCACGTTGTCCGTCAGCTTGGCCTCCAGGCGCACCTCGCCGGTCTTGTTGAACACGCGCACCATGTCGCCGCTGGCGATGCCGCGCTGGGCCGCCGTGGCGGGGTGCAGGTAGACGAAGGGCTTGGGGTTGAAGTCCTCCATCCAGTCCAGGTTCACGAACTGGGAGTGGATGGAGAACTTGGTGTGCGGGGTGAGCACGCGCAGCTTGTCGTAGGCCGGGCGCGGCGCCTTGTAGGCCGGCAGGGCCTGGTGGCCGTGCTCGGCGCACAGCTCGGACTGGAACTCGTACTTGCCCGAGGGCGTGGCGAACTTCAGGTCGTGCCACGCGGCGGGATGCATGCGCGCCTTGCGCGGGCCCTGGCGCAGATCCTCCCAGTCCTTGATGCCCAGCATGTCGTAGATGCCGGAGTTGAACTCCCTGGCCATCCAGTCCCTGGTGTCGATCTCGGTGGGGAAGGTGCAGGAGCCGGGCCTGCGCTCGTTCATGGCCTTGGACAGCGCGGCGGCGATCTCGATGTTCGACTTGGTTTCGTACATCGGCTGGATGGCCTGCTCGTTGATGCCCACCCAGTAGTGCCAGTACGAGGCGTTGATGGTCCATTCCTCGAACAGCGTGGTCACGGGCAACACGATGTCGGACTGCTTGACCGTCTCGTTGAAGAACTGGTCCACGGTGACAACCAGCTCCAGGGAGTCGAAGGCGCGCTGGAGCTTGGCGCGGTCGAAGTCCTGGCTCATGGGGTTCTTGCACGACACCCACAAGACGCGTACCGGCGGCTCCTTGGCGTCGAGGATCTCCTGGGCGATCTTGTTGATGTTCATGGAGCGGTCGGTGTACTCCACGGCGCCTTCGTCCCCGGCGAAGTGGAAGTCGCCCTTGAGGGCGCCGCCGCCCACGAAGCCCTTGGCGCCCTCGGGGCGCGGCTGGAGCAGGGCGTGGTAGTTGAAGCCCCAGGTTTGCAGATGGCCGTAGCGCGCGCCGCCGCCGACCTTGCCCACGTTGCCCGTCATGGCCACCAGGGCGTCGATGCTGCGCACGCTGGCCCCGCCGTTGACGTGGCGCTGCATGCCGTAGCCGATCCAGATGGTGGCGGGCTTGGCCTGGGCGAACTCCTCGGCCACCTCGGCGATCTGCTGCGCGGGGATGCCCGACTGCTGGGCGGCCCACTCCAGGCTGACCTCGCTGCGCAGGTAGTCGGCAAAGGCGTCGAAGCCCACGGAATTGGCGCGCACCCAGGGCTCGTCCACCAGGCCCTTGTCCAGGATATGCCGGGCCATGCCCAGGGCCAGGGCGCCGTCGGAAGAGGTCTCCACCTGCCAGAACACGTCGGCCTTGGCTGCGGTCTGGGTCAGGATGGGGTCGATGACCACGACCTTGGCCCCGCGCCGCCGGGCCTCGTAGATGTACTTCATGCTGTGCACGGAACACCACGCCGGGTTGCCGCCCCACAGGATGATGTAACGCGAGTCCACCATGTCCTCGGGATCGTTGCACCACATGTTGCCCATGTCGTAGTTCTGGGCGTCGATGCCTGCGGGCCAGCAGGGCGTGCCCATGAAGCGCGTGGTGTAGCCCAGGGAGGTCAGCATGCCCTCCACGCCGTAGTTGGTGATGCCGAAGTTGCCGGAGTATTTGGTCAGCCCCAGGCCGAGCATGGTGCCGTCCTTGTCCTGGATCTCAAGGAGCTTGTCGGCGATGCGCCCCATGGCTTCTTCCCAGGAAACGCGCTTCCAGTTGCCGCTGCCCCGGCCCTGCTGCACCATGGGGTATTTGATGCGGTCGGGGCTGTAGGGGCGGCGGGTGTAGCTGTAGCCCTTCACGCACAGCCCGCCGTGGGTGAAGGTCGATTCCGGCGCGCCCTCGACGAACTGGATCACGCCGTCCTTGACGTAGGTCTTGATGCTGCATGTGTCGTAGCAGTTGCGCGGGCAGGCGTTGCGGAAAACGTCGTAGTTGCCCTCGTAGGCGATGGTTTTGGCCGCTGCCGGTGCGGGCGCCAGCAGGCCGCAGGGCAGCGCCGCCGCCACGCCCGAGGCCAGCAGCCCCTGCAGGAACCGCCTGCGGTCCAGGGTCGGGCCGCAGGCCCGGTCCCGCTGTTGGGGGGTCTTGTACCTCATGCCATCCTCCAAGGTGAGAGGTTCATCCGGCGGCCACGGTGCCCGCAGCCGCCCTTTCGTCTTCCATCCAGTCCTGCAGCCGGCGCACGGCGTGGAGCACGCCCGGGGCGGCCTCGCCGCTGCGCTCCACCGCGCGCACCAGCCCGGGAATCCACGCCGCCATGTGCTCGGCCACCAGGAAGGCCCGCAGCCGGGCCAGCCCCTCGTCCGGGGTCGCGTCCAGGCTGGCGGCCATGGCCTCGGCGGCGTCCAGCTCCAGGCTCAGGTGGTCGTCGGGCAACGCCCCGCCCCAGGGCGAGGCCAGGCCCGCCGCCGCGTAGATGCGCCGCACAAGAAGCGTTGTCGGGCCCATGACCTGGGGCTCGGCGTCGAGATACACCGAGGCGAAGGGCGGCGCCTGGAGCGCGCCGGGGCCCACGAAGAGGCGGTTGAAGGCGAATTCCTCGCGCTCCCAGTCGTCCACGCGCGGCGCCGGGGCGCCGGGCACCGCGCCCAGGCGCGCGTAGGCCTGGCGCAGCGCCTCCCCGCCCGAGGCGAAGAAGAAGTCGCGCAGCGCCGTGGTCAGGGCCGTCCTGTCCTGTCGTGATTCCATGGGGCCTCCCTGCGTTGCGTCCCCCCTGCCGGGAAAGGGAGGACCATCCATGTTCCATTGGATACGCCAGGCGCACCCAGGGCAACAAGGTGAGGGAGCGGTGATAAAATGGGTATTCCTATCTACCCAATAGGAGAAAAGGCGGCGTCGATGGTCTGCAGGAAGGTGTAGAGGCTGACGCCCTGGCCCTGGAGCCCGAGCTTCTTGCGGATGTTCTTGCGGTGGGTCTGGACGGTGCCCGGGGAGAGGTGCATGGCCTCGGCGATGTCCTTGGTGGAGCTTCCGGCCTGCAGGAAGCGGCAGACCCGCAGCTCCGCCGGGGTGAGCTTGAGCAGGCGGGCGTCCTGCCCGCCGTCCGTGCCCGGGGCCAGGCGCACCATCTGGTCTTCCAGCACGTCCGCGTAGCCCTTGCGCACGGCGGGGTCGTCCTGGGCGCGGATGCGGGCCAGGGCGGGCAGCATGACGGTCTTCACCGTATGGGCCACGGCGCGCCCAAATTCCTCGCGCTCCTTCTCGATGGAGCCCAGGACGTGGCGCAGGGTGATGTTCATCTCTTCGAGCTGGGATTTCTCGCGCAACAGATCCTCGGTACGCTGGGAGACGACGCGTTCGAGGATGGCGCGCTGGGTGACGTGGGGCGTGATGTCGCTGAGCACCACCAGGGATTCCGTGGACGCGAGGCTCACGGTGCTGAGCGGCACGAATTTCATTTCCAGGAACCGCCCGTCCGCCATGGGAATCTCGTGGGACGACTCCACGGGGTAGAAGCGGCGCAGGTCGGCCATGCTGTGGCCTTCCAGGCCCAGGGCGTCCCACAGGGCCTCGCCCACGGGGTCGCGCCCCAGGCTGACCACGGCGGCCTCGTTGGCCTCGGCAATGACGCCCTGCTCCCCGACCACCAGCACCATGTCGGAGATGGCGGCCAGCATGTTTTCGAACTTGTTCTTGCCCAGGGTCAGTTCGCGGTTGGTGGCGTCCAGGCGCCTGCGGGTCTCGTGGCCGGACTTGGCGTCCCAGCCGTCCATGACGATGGCGGCGTAGGCGTCGCCATAGCGCCGCACGAGGTGCAGGGCGGCGGCACGCTCGGCGGCGGGGGCGTCCTGGGCCTCGATGATCTCCTCGATGGAATGCACCAGGGTCTGCAGGCAGCCCAGGAACATGCCCGCCGTCACGCCGCGCGAATGGTGGCGCCGTGCGGTCTCCACCAGGGGGTCGGCCCAGCCGTCGGCGTTGCGGATGAGCGTTTCAAAGCCCGGGGCGCTGCCGCCCTGGCGCAGGCGCTCCAGCAGCGGCTCCAGGAACCACTGGAAGGACAGGGTGCAGTCCTCCCGCTTGGCGGTGGTGAAGGCCAGATACCCGGCCAGCCCCATGCGCCGGGTCCAGATTTCCAGAAAGCTCTCCAGGTGCTCGGGCAGCGCCAGAACCAGCGCCACCCCGGGGGCGGGTGCGGCCATGCGGACTCCTTGTCCCCAAGGCTAGCGCATTTTGGCGGGCATGAGAAGCCGTGCGGCCATGGACACCCCCCGCCCGGGCGGGAGGGCACGGCCCCGCGCCGTCAGGGCAGGCCGCAGGCCAGGCGGCAGCGGCTGGCGGCCTCGGCCATGCCCGCCCCGGCGTCCACGGCGGCGGCGATGCAGGCCTCGCAGGCCGTGGGCAGCGGCGAGAGCCGCCCGGGGTCGGCGCGCAGCAGGCGGTAGCGCAGGGCAAACAGGTCCTGGTCCGCCGCGCGGGGGGCGGGCCCGCGCCAGGAGGCGCTGCGGGCCAGGGACGCGAAATCTCCGGGGCCCGAGGCGGAAACGGCGGAAGCGGAAGGGGCCAGGGCATCGGGGGCGGCGGGGGCCAGGGCGCCCAGGGCAGCGGGCAGGACCAGGGCCAGCGCCAGACCCAGGGCCGGGACAAGGCGCCACAGACAGCGCAGGGGCGAAATGCGGCAGGACATGCTTCCTCCGGGCCCCCCGCAGGGGAGGGGCGCTGGCCGGGCCTGGACGAAAACCCCGGGATGGGGCACCATCCGCTGGCCGACGCAGCCACCCTACTCCGGGCCGCGCCCGGCGATCCAACGAGAGTCTTCGAACCCCGCGTTCGGCCCAGCCGAACGCCCAGCCCGCGAGCCGAACATGGAACTCTATCAGCTGCGCACCTTCGTGGCCGTGGCCGAGGAAGGCCACCTGACCCGCGCCGCCGGGCGCGTCCACGCCAGCCAGTCCACCGTCAGCGCGCAGATCAAGGCCCTGGAGGATGAGCTGGGGCTGGCGCTGTTCGAGCGCACGCCCCGGGGCATGCGCCTGACCCCGGGCGGCCAGGAGCTGCTCGGGCGGGCCCGCGAGGCCCTGGCCAGCGCCCAGGGCCTGCTGGAAACCGCGCGCGCCCTGCGCGGCCAGCTCACGGGCACGGCGCATGTGGGGCTGAACACCTGCCCGGACCTGCTGCGCGGGGCCCGGCTCATGGCCGTGCTGCGCCGCGAGCACCCGGGGGTGCAGGTGCGCTTCAGCAACACCATGTCCCACCGCGTGCTGGCCGACGTGGCCGCCGGGGATCTGGACGCAGGCTATGTGTTCGGGACATTTTCCGGGGAGTTCGACGCGCTGACGGTCATGCGGACGCCCATGCGCGTGGTGGGGCCCGTGGCCTGGGCCGGGCGGCTGGCGGCCACGGCCTGCGACGGGCTGGCGGCCCTGCCCTGGGTCTGGACGCCGCCGGAATGCCCGTTCACCCAGGTGGCCGAGGCGCTGTTCCCCGAGCGGGACCGCTGCCCCGAGAAGGCCGCCGTGGCCGATGATGAATCCGTGGTGCTGGCGCTGGTGGAGGCCGGGCACGGGCTGGCACTGATGCGCGAACCCGAGGCCCTGGCCGCAGCGGCGCGGGGCGCCGTGGCCCTGCACCCCCACAGCCCGGGCACCATGGCCCTGAGCTTCGTCACCAGCTCCCGCCGGGCTGGCGAAGGGCTCGTGCGCGCCCTGGCCGGGGCCGTGCGCGAGGTCTGGGGCCTGCCCGCCGAGGCCGGGGCGGCCTAGCTGCGGACACGACAGGCTGACTGCTGAAAAATCCTCCCCAGGCCGTTCAAAAAAGGCGCGGCAGCGCGGAAAAATCCGGGCCCTCGCATGTCGAGACAGACGCGGGGGCCTGGTTTTTGAACAACGCGGCAGACCAGTATTTCGGGCAGCCTGCCGGGGCGTTTCGGCTGGTCAATCGCGGGCGATGCAGGCTTGGCGGCAGGCCCGGGCGGTTGGAAACGCGCTCTGGGGTTTTCCCCCGGGCCTGAAACGCTCCGGGGCCGCCCTCGCTGGCGAAGGCGGCCCCGGCAAGGCAGGCTGCAAGCCGAAACGCCCTAGAACTTCCGGGCGGCCTCGTCGTCTTCGTCGTTTTCTGCGGAGGCGGCAGGCTGCGTGGCAGGGGCGGGCTGCGCGACGGCCACGGGCTGCGGGTCGGCCCCGGGTTCAGGCTGGGCGGGGGCCTCGGGCTGGCCCTGGCCTTCCTCCTGTTCCGGCGCGTCCGGCATCTCCAGGGCCAGGGCCGGGGCGGCCTCGGGCGCGGCGAACACCGGGGCGGGCTCTGCGGGCCGGGGGTCGGCCTGGGGCGCATCGCCCACCACCAGCACGCCGTTTTGCACCGCAGGCTCGCCGAAGGCCGACGCGGGCGGGCGCGTGAACACGTTCCAGAAGCGCAGCGAGGCCCGGCGCCTGCGCTCCTCCCAGATCGCCCGGCCCAGCACCAGCAGGCCCACGGCCAGGATCACGCCGTCGCGGATCATGTCCGCCCGCATGGAAGCCCCGGCCTGGGGCGCCACGGTGAAGCAGCCACACTGCACGTCCAGCCCGCGCATGACGCTCACGCCCAGCGCCGCCAGGAAAACCACCAGCAGCGTGCACAGCACCAGGGCCGCGCCCCGCGTCCAGACCCCGGCCACCAGAGCCGCGCCGCAGGCGATCTCCACCCAGGGCAGCAGCAGGGCCACGGGGTTCACCAGGGCTTCGGGCAAAAGCTGATAATTGGCCACGATGGCCGCAAACTCCACGGGGTAGGCCGCCTTGGATACGGCGGCGGCCAGGAAGGTCAGCCCGAACAGTACGCGCAGGGTCGTGAAGAACGCGCTCATTGGGCCACCTCCACCGGGCCGCCCGCAGCGGTCCACTCGGCCATGCCCCCGGGGTACACGCTCAGGGCCTCGTAGCCCATGGAGTCCAGGAACAGGGCCAGCTCATGGGCCATGGGACAGGTGGGCGAGCTGCAATACAGCACCAGGGGCCGCGCAGGGTCCGGCGCTTCCAGCAGGGCCGCGATCTGGTCCTCGAACAGCCCGGGCGCCACGTTCAGTGCGCCGGGGATATGGCCCAGGGCGAAGTCCGCAGCGAAGCGGGCGTCCACGAAACGGGCCTGCCCGGCGGCGTGCAGGGCCAGGGCCTGGGCGGTGTCCACCTCGGGCACGGCGGGGGCGGCGGGGGCCGGGGCGGCCTCGCCCGGAGCGCCCGGAGCGGTGGCGGCCTCGGGCGCCGCGCCCATGGCGGCGGACGCGGCCGGGGCCTCGGGCAGCCCGCTGCCCAGCCAGGGCAAGGGTACGGGGCGCGACAGGTTGACCACCGCGGCCATGGCGGCGGCAAGCGCCAGCAGGGCCAGCGCTTCCAGGAGCAGGGTTCGCGACGCGGACAGGGGCGGCATGGACATCCTCCGGGGCCGTTGTGTGGCTTTGGTTCCCAGGGCTATACCCGCTTCGGCGCCACGGGGCAAACATGTTTTTGCCTGGAACCCGCGCCCGGAAAGGGCTAGAAGGAATCAACCGCCCCCGCGCGGCCCCACACCACCCCGCTCCACCCCGCCCTACCCCGGAGGACGCCCCATGCCACAGCACCGGACCATGGATGCCGACCAGGCCAGAAGCTGGCTCGCCGCGCGCAAGCCGCAGGACCACACCCTGCTCGACGTGCGCCAGGACTGGGAATACGCCGAGGCGCACCTGCCCGGCGCCCGGCACATCCCCCTGGGCGAACTGGCCGAGCGCGCGGGCGAGCTGGACCCCGGGCGGCCCACGGTGGTCTACTGCCGCACCGGGGGCCGCAGCGCGGCGGCGGCGGCCCTGCTCGCGGGCCGGGGCTTCGCCCAGGTCTTCAACCTTGCGGGGGGCATCACGGCCTGGAGCGGCGCGGCGGCGGCGGGCCCGCCCGACGCCGGGCTGCGCGCCCTGCCCGAGAACGGCGACCCGGCGCAGATCGTGCTGCGCGCCTGGGGCATGGAGGCCGCCCTGGGCGACTTCTACACCGCCATGGCCGGGCAGACCCGGGGCGAGGTGGCCGCCACGCTGACGCGCCTGGCGGGCTTCGAGGAGCGGCACAAGGCCCGGCTGCTGGAGACCTACCGGCGCATGACCGGGCGCGAGCCGGAGCCCGGGGCCGGGGGTTCGCCCGGCGAGGCCGCGCCCCTGGAGGGCGGGCTCAGCGCTGCCGAGTTCATCGCCCTGCACGGCCCGGACTTCACCGACCCGCGCGCGGTGGTGGAGACGGGCATGATGTTCGAGGCCCAGGCCATGGACCTCTACGCGCGCTGCGCCGCCCGCGCCGCAACCCCCGAAGCCCGCGACCTGCTCGCCACCCTGGCCCGCGAGGAACAGGCCCACCTGAAGGCCCTGGGCTCCGTGCTGGACCGGCTGGACCGGGACTGAGACCGCCCCCTACGCCCCCGGCTTCTCCAGGTACACGATGTACTCCTGGTTGCCCTTGGGGCCGGTGATGCGCGAGGGCACTTCGCCCAGGAAGGCCAGCCCCAGCTCGGCGGTGCAAAACGCCAGCACGCCGTCCACGGCGGCGCGCCGGGCGGCCTCGTCGCGGACCACGCCCTTGACCGTGCCCCCGGGCCCAACCTCGAACTGCGGCTTGACCAGCGCCGCCACCCGCCCCCCGGGCCGCAAAAAGCGCAGGCACGGCCCGAGCACCTTGGTCAGCGAAATGAACGACACATCGGCCACCACCAGGTCCACCGGCTCGGGAATCAGGCCGTCGGGGGCGATGCGCAGGTTCACGCGCTCCAGGTTCACCACCCGGGGGTCCTGGCGCAGGCTCTGGTCGAGCTGGCCGTAGCCCACGTCCACGGCGTAGACCCGCGTGGCCCCGTGTTGCAGCAGGCAGTCGGTGAACCCGCCCGTGGAGGCCCCGGCGTCCAGGCATACCATCCCGGCGGGGTCGATGCCGAAGTGCTCGATGGCCGTAAGCAGCTTGAAGGCCCCGCGCGACACGAAACGCCGCCCGCCCAGCACTTCCAGCACCGCGTCCTCGCGCAACTGGTGCCCGGGCTTGGGCACGGGCACCATGCGCCCGCCCTGCTCCATGCGCACCTGGCCCGCCATGATCAGGCTCTTGGCCTTCTCGCGGCTCTCGGCAAGGCCCTGCTGGAACAGGAGCTGGTCGGCACGGATCTTCGGGGGCATGGGCTCTCCGGGGCTGTGGGGTCGGGTCGCGCCGTGGGCGCTGCCCCGGTTCATGCCCCAAGGCCCGGGCCTTGGCAAGGGGCGCCCTGGCCGCCCGGAACGCACCATCGTGCGGTCCGGAAGCTGCCGTTCCTGGCGCTGAAAATCCCCATCGCCCCTTGACGGTTACTTTTTTTCATATTATCGACGTTTCGTGCTACGCATTTCAATTTAATCACCGCAACGCGCCACGACGTGGCGCTCACAAGGAGGTCTGCCTATGGCAGGTTGCAGGGCCCAGAGCCCACCCGTGGCCCCTGTGGATCTTTCTTCCATTCAACCAGTCAAGGAGGGAACGATGAGGGAGATCGAAGGCGTTTTCTACCAGAGCAACGCGCCCAAGGGCGTGGACCCGGCGAACATCTTCTTCGTCCAGGTCGACGCCACCAAGTGCGAGGCCTGCGGCACGTGCGAAGAGGTGTGCCCCACCGGCATCATCCAGTCCATCAACGACGACGGCATCCGTCAGGTGGTCAACACCGCCGCGTGCGTGAACTGCGGCCAGTGCCTGGTCAACTGCCCGTTCGGCGCCATCTACGAGGGTGTGTCCTACGTGGACGAGATCTTCGAGAAACTGCGCGACCCGAACACCATCGTCGTCTCCATGCCCGCTCCCGCCGTGCGCTACGGCCTGGGCGAGTGCTTCGGCAACCCCACGGGCGCCTACGTGGGCGGCAAGATGCACGCGGCCCTCAAGGCCATGGGCTTCGACTACGTCTGGGACAACGAGTTCACCGCCGACGTGACCATCATGGAAGAAGGCACCGAGCTCATCCAGCGCGTGCAGGAGCAGGGCAAGAAGGGCGCGCGGCCCCTGCCGCAGTTCACGTCCTGCTGCCCGGGCTGGGTCAAGTTCGCCGAGAGCTTCTACCCGGACCTGTTGCCCAACATGTCCAGCTGCAAGTCGCCCATCGGGATGCTCGGCCCGCTGGCCAAGACCTACGGCGCCCACGAGATCCACGCCGAGGGCAAGAAGATCTATACCGTGTCCATCATGCCCTGCATCGCCAAGAAGTTCGAAGGTTTGCGCCCCGAGTTGGCCGACAGCGGCTTCCGCGACATCGACGCGACCATCGACACCCGCGAGCTGGCCTACATGATCAAGACCGCAGGCATCGACTTCAACAACCTGCCCGACATCCAGCCCGACCCGGTGCTGGGCATGTCCACCGGCGCGGCCACCATCTTCGGCAACTCCGGCGGCGTCATGGAAGCGGCCCTGCGCCTGGCCTACGAGGTGCTTTCGGGCAAGAAGCTGGGCGACCCGGACATCAAGATCGTGCGCACCCACGAGGGCATCAACACCGCCGACGTGGACGTGCCGGGTTTCGGTACGGTCAAGGTGGCCGTGGCCAGCGGCCTGCAGAACGCGGCCAAGCTGTGCGACGAAGTGCGCGCGGGCACCTCGCCCTACCACTTCATCGAGATCATGACCTGCCCCGGCGGGTGCGTGAACGGCGGCGGACAGCCCATCGACCCGTCCCTGCGCGCGTCCCTGTTCCAGAACGCCGTGGCCCGCATCACCAAGCGCTTCGAGCACCGCACCGCCTAACCTGCCAGGAGGACGAACAATGAGCGGCATTGCCACCATGTCCCGACGCGGCTTCCTCAAGGCCGCCGCCATCGTGACCGGATACACCATCGTCGGCCTGCGCTTCGCGGGCTCGGCCATCGCCAGCATGGGCGGCTACGTCGGCCTGCGCCAGCAGTCCGTGTACGACACCGACGCCAAGGTCTACAAGATCCGCAAGTCCCAGGACAACCCCATGGTCCAGAAGCTGTACGACCACAAGGACGGCTTCCTGCACGACGGCCCCTGCGGCCACATGTCCCACCACCTGCTGCACACCCACTACGACGACCGCAGCGCCCGCATCGCGGCCCTCAAGGCCAAGGGCGTGAAGCTGGCCCTGTAGCCCCAAGGTCAATGCGGCCTGAGTGCAGGACGCCCGCAAGGCGTCTGACCCAAGGGCCCGCATCCTCCCCAGCGTCTGCGCTGCGCCCGCGCCTCGCCTGCCCCTGCGCTCCCGCTCCGGCCTGCCCCTCGCGCCGCCTCCGCGCCCGCCTGCCCCTGCGCTCCCGCTCCGGCCCTTTGGCCCGCGCCTTGGGCCCAGCCTGCGCCGCCCCTGTTCCCCGCGCCCGCCCCTGCCTCACGCCCTGCCCCCCTACGCCAACCCCAGCACCTGGCGGACTATGTAGCACGATTTCAAATTTTTTATCTGATTTCCGCCCGTGCCGCTTGACACGCTTTCTAAAATAGTACACATCTTGATCGCCACGATGGAACATTCGTGACACCTCATCAACCTGGTTTGGGAATCTGCCTGCGGCGAGGAAGCATCTGACCTTCAGGGCGGGGTTCTCCGTAAGGACGACCGCCCGCGCCGCGCCTTCGGACCACCCCTCCCCGTCCCGGACGCCCCCTTCCCCGCCAGGCGGACCCCCCGGCTGCAACATCTGCGGAGTGTCCGTCATGGAAAAGCGCATCGGCGTCATCGGCCTCATCGTCGGCAACAGGACCCAGGCCGCGCCCAAGGTCAACGAGGTGCTGACCCACTTCGGCGAGCTCATCGTGGCCCGCATCGGGCTGCCCTACAAGGAACGCAACGTCAGCGTCATCAGTCTCATCGTCGAGGCCACCACCGACGAACTCGGTGCCCTGACCGGCAAGCTCGGGATGCTCCCGGGCGTGCAGGTCAAGTCCCTGATGGTCTAGCCATGCGCCGCCGCACCCTCATCCGCACCCTGTTTGCGTCGGCCCTGGCCCTGGCCTGCGCCCTGCCCGCGCCCCTGCACGCCCAACAGGGCGGCCAGGCCCAGAACGCCACCGCCCCCACGGTTCTGGACGAAATGATCGTCACCGCGCGCGGCATGGCCAGCTCCCTGTCCAACACCCCCGGCGGCGTGGGCGTGGCCACCGAAACCGATGTGCTCCTCGCGCCCAAGGGCAGCCTGGCCTACGCCGCCGCGCGCATTCCCGGCGTGTTCCACGGCGGCGACTCGCCCTGGGGCCAGGCCATCAACATCCGCGGCCTGTCCGGCTCGTCGGTGATCTTCCTCATCGACGGCAAGCGCGTGAACACGGCCACGGAAATCAACGCCCAGATGGGCTTTGTCCAGCCGCGCGACGTGGAGCGCATCGAGGTGCTCAAGGGCCCGGCGAGCGCGCTCTACGGCTCGGGCTCCCTGGGCGGGGTCATCAACGTCATCACCAAGAAGGGCCGCTTCAGCCAAGAGCCCAGGCTCACGGGCGAAATTTCCCAGGGCTTTTCCAGCAACACCGAGGGAGTGGACAGCTATGGCCGCGCGGCCTTCGAGGACGAGAACCTCTGGGTCCAGCTCTCGGGCGGCCTGCGCGACCACGACGACTACCGCGGCGGCGACGCCACCACCATGACCAACAGCGGCTACGCCGACAACCAGGGCCGCCTGGCCGCCGGGCTGCGCTGGGGCCAGGGCCTGACCACCGAGTTCCAGGCCCTGGTCCTGGAAGCCAACGAGGTCGGCATCCCCGGCGGCTCGTCCACCATGCCCGCCAACGCCCCCGTGACCTACCCGCGCACCAGCAACGCCATGCTCAGCCTGGACACCACCTGGGACGTGGACGCGGGCTGGCTCAAGGCCCTGGAGCTGGACACCTACTACATGAAGAACGACCGGCGCACGCGCATCGAACGGCCCAACGCCGCCGTGCGCGAGATTCGCCCCGTGGGCTCCCACGAAACCGTGGGCGCCAAGCTGCAATCCATCTCCGAGGCGGGCGCACACACCCTGGTGGCCGGGGCCGACGCCTGGCGCTGGCGCATGACTTCCGACCGCACCTACTACCGCACCAACGGCACCATCACCTTCGACGATCCCACGCCCAACGCCACCATGACCTCCATGGGCGTGTTCGCCGAGGACGACTGGGCCCTGCACCCCGACTGGACCCTGAACCTGGGCGCGCGCCTGGACCGCGTGGGCATGGACAACGACGACTCCAGCGGCCGCACCGAGGGCTCGCGCGCCAACACGGGCACCAACGCCCACGCCGGGCTGACCTGGCGCTTCGCCCCGGGCTGGTCGCACAGCCTGCTGGCCGCCGCCAGCTACCGCGCGCCCGACATCATGGAGCGCTTCAAGTCCATCAACCTGGGCGGCGGCGTGACCCTGACCGGCAACCCCGACCTGGACCCCGAGAAATCGCGCTGCCTGGAATACACCCTGCGCTACGCCCAGGGGAGCTTTACGGCCTCGGCCAACGCCTTCGCCAACTGGGTGGACGACCTGATCACCGAGCACCGCGTCTCGGCCACGAACATCACCATGGAGAACGTGGGCAAGGCGCGCATCGTGGGCACCGAGGCCCAGGCCGAATGGCGCTTCGCCCCGCGCTACACGCTCTACGGCAACGTCGCCTGGCTGAGCGGCAAGGACACCAGCGCCGACGAGCCCCTGCCCAACATCGCCCCGCTCATGGGCACCGCCGGGCTGCGCTACGACCGGGGCAACGGCTTCTGGGCCCTGGGCGAAATCGAGTGCGCGGCGGACAGGACCACCGGCCCCGACGACGTGGAAGACCTGCCCGGCTGGGGCACGGCCAACCTCGCGGCGGGCTACGGCGCGGACTCCGGACGCCTGCACCACGACATCGCCCTGCATCTGCGCAACCTGCTCGACCGGCGTTACGTCAATACCCTGGCCAACTCGCGGGGCATGACTGTGCTGGAGCCGGGGTTCAACGCCGAGGTGCTCTACACGGTGTCCTTCTAGATGCGCAGCCCGGTCCGGCTCATCACCCTGATCCTCGCCGTGCTGGGGGCGGCGCTGCTGGCCCAGAGCTGGCAGCCCGCCCCCCACGCCGGGGCCGCCCCGCCGTTGCGTTTCCACACCTCCGGCCAGGCCACCACGCCGCAGATGCCCCTGTGGTCCGCCATTAAGCGCGGCACCCTGCCGGAGCTGGCGGACATGGAGGTGCGCCACTGGAAGAACCTGGACGACCTGCGCGCCAGCCTGCTGGCGGGCCAGGGCGACATCTGGCTCGGGCACCTGGAGGGCTTCGCCCAGGCCGCCCTGCGCGGGGCACCCGTGCGCTTGGTGGCCGTCACCGGCTGGCGCAAGTTCTCGGTGTTGACCACGCGGAAGGACGCCCGGGAGCTGGCCGACCTGGCCGGGCCCGACGGAGTGGTCCGCCTGGCGGTGACGCCCCGGGAGAGCCCGGCCATGGCCGTGCTGCGCGAGGTCGAGCGCCGGGGCGGGCCGCCCATGGCCTTCACCCTGGCCGAGCCGCGCCAGTTGCTGCTGGACGCCACGCGCGGCGAGGTATGCGACATGGTCGTGCCCGAACCGCTGACCACCGTACTGCTGGACAAGGTGCCCGGGCTGCGCGTGCTGGCGGCGGTGGAAGACCTCTACACCCAGGCGGCGGGCGGCGACGGCACCCTGCCCCTGGCCGGGCTGGCCGTCAGCGCCCGGCTGTGCGCAGAGCGCCCCGAGCTGGTGGCCCGCCTGCTGCGGGCCATGGGCGACGAGGCCGTGGCCCTGGCCCAGGACCCCGAGCGGGCCGTGGCCGTGCTGCCCGCCGAGTTCGCCGCCTTCATCGACCCGGCCACGGTGCGCCGCTCCCTGGAGCGCGACCCCATTCAGGTCCGCCCGGCGGCGGATTGCCGCGAGGCCGTGCGCGCCTATCTGGCCCTGGTGCTGCCTGAGAGCGGGGGGCCGGACGGCGCCTCGCGCCTGCCCGAGGGATTCTTTTGGCCATGACCCGCGTGGCCCGCATCGCACCGCTGGCGGTGTCCCTGGGGTTGCTGCTGGGGGGCTGGAGTCTGGCCGGGATGTGGCTGTCGCCCGAACTGGTGCCGCCGCCGTGGCGGGTGCTGCCCGTGCTGGGCGGGCTGGCTGCGGGGGCGGACTTCTGGCACGCCCTGGGGCTGACCGCCGCCCGGGGCGCCCTGGGGTTGGGCCTGGGCCTGAGCGCGGCCCTGGCCCTGGGCATCCCCGCCGGGCTGCACCGCACCGTCGTGGCCCTGCTGGGCCCGCTGGTGGCGGCGCTGCAATCCTGCCCGCCCGTGCTGTGGACCAGCCTGGTCATGGTCTGGGCGGGCACGGGCTCGGCCATGCCTGTGCTGGTGGTCTTCGCCGGGGTCTTCCCGCCGCTGTTCGCCAACGTGGCCCAGGGCTGCGCGGCCCTGGACCCGCGCTACGCGGCCATGGCCCGGCTCTACCGCGTGCCCTGGCCCCGGCGGCTGGCCCGCGAGGTGCTGCCGGGCATCGCCCCGGCGGTGCTGGCCGGGCTGTCCTACGCCATGGCGGCGGCCTGGAAGATCACCGCCGTGGCCGAATACCTGGGCGCCGAGGATGGCTTGGGGGCGCGCATGTACTGGGCCTACCGGATGCTCGATGTGCCCGCGCTGTTCGCCTGGGCCCTGGTGCTCATGCTGGCCGGGGTGGGCCTGGAAATCGGGCTGGTGGCGCGGTTGCGCCGCGCGGCCCTGCGCTACACCAGCCGCGCCCGGGGGACGCAATGAGCGCCCCGGGAGAAGTTCGGAGGGAGGCGCCCCGGGCCGCTGGCGCGGCGCGTGAAGCCGGGCCCGCCACCGCGCCCATGATCGCCCTGGACGGCGTGGCCAAGGCCGCCGGGGGGCGGCTGGTGGTGGGCCGGGCCAGCCTGGGCGTGGCCCCGGGGCGCGGGCTGTGCCTGGCCGGACCCTCGGGCTGCGGCAAGACCACCCTGCTGGAACTGGCGGCGGGCCTGAGCAGGCCCGATGCGGGCAGCGTGCGCCTGGGCACCGCGCGCCTGGGCTGCATGTTCCAGGACGATGTGCTCCTGCCCTGGCTCAGTTGCCGCGACACCGTGGCCTACGTCCTGCGCGGGCCCCTGGCCGCGCGCCGGGAGCGCGCCCGGCCCTGGCTGGAGCGCCTGGGCCTGCCCCAGGGCGCCCTGCCCACGGAGCTTTCGGGTGGCATGCGCCGCCGCCTGAATCTGGCCCGGGCCCTGGCCGTCCGCCCCGAAGCCCTGTTCCTGGACGAACCCTTCGCCTTCCTTGACGCGGCCTGGACGGTCTCGGTGGCCGCCCTGCTCGCCGAAGCCCTGGACGCGGGCACGGCCCTCTTCATGACCAGCCACCAGACCCCCGCCACCCTGGACCCGCGCATCGGCGTGGTCCACGTCGGCGACGCCCCGGGGCCGTTGGTTTTGGACGCGCCGCCGCACACACACCCCACGGTTTGCGAGCCAGCCGCAGGCCCTGGCGCGGATTGCGCCCGCCGCGCCGGGGAACGCCCCTGAGCCGCCGTCCTAGCGCGAGTACCGTTCTTCCTTCCACGGGTCGGCGGAGTTGCTGTAGCCGCGCGTTTCCCAGAAGCCCAACTCGTCGCGCGAGGTCACCTTCAGCCCTTCCACCCACTTGGCGCTTTTATAGAAGTACAGGTCCGGAACCACGGCCCGCACGGGGCCGCCGTTGGGTCCGGGCAGGGGGTAGCCCGACAGGGTGTGCCCCAGAAACACGTTTTCCTTCCGGGCTTCGGCAAGGGGGATGCTCGTGGTGTACCCGTGGGCGGCCTGGATGACGAGAAACCCCGCGCCCTGCACGGGGCGCGCCCTGTCCAACAGGGCGGAAAGCAGCACCCCGCGCCAGGAAGAATCGAGCAGGGTCCACCCGGTCACGCAGTGCACATCGCAGACGAAGTCCGTCTGCCCGAATTCCATGAGCTCCTGGAAGTTGATCTCGTAGGGATTCTCGACTTCCCCGTGGACCCGGAGCCGGAAATCCTGGGGGTCGGGCGAACCGGGCATGCCGCCCATGTTCTCAAGCTCCTCGATCGCAACCTGGCCCGGAGGGAGCCGGGGCCGCCCATCCCTGCGCAACTCCCCGGCCAGACTCCGCTGCCGGGCTTCCGAAACCGTGGCGAACAGGCCGGGCAACCCAATGGCGACCGCAGTTCCCGCCGCAGCAGTCAGAAAAGCACGCCTGGAAAACCGGGGATCATTTCCCATAAGAGACCTCCCTGAACATGGAGCCACGGGGCGGCGGGCACCGGCCCGCCTCGCTTCCCTCGCGGGCCCGGTGCCCAGGCCGCATGCTGGCCCGATGCTTTAAGATATACTGTCGCAAAGAGCGACGGGAAGCACAAGGGCGGAGCATCGGCCTGTTCCCGAAGCCGGACGCCCTGCTCACGGCAGGCGCACAAAATCAAGGGCGCACCGACCGCGCGCCTCCTGGATGGCAATCAGGTTTTCCCCGGTCCGGATAATTGGCCGAGGGTGCGCGGGGGCGTCCAGGCTTCCCCCGGTCCGGCGCGAAGCGTGGCGTTGGCCTCCGCGAACGCGGAGGCGATGAGACCACCCGAGGCGCCGCAAAGGTCGCGGGCAGCGACAGGGTGCAAGCACACGGCCCCGGCCCGCGCTTGCGGGCCGGGGCCGTGTGCCGTGAATCTTTGGAATGCCGGACGCCGGGTCCGGCCCGGGGGCCCTACCGGGCCTTGAGGCCCAGGCGCTCGACCACGGCCTGGGCGGCTTCGGCGGTGTAGTCGGCTGCGGACAGGGCCGCCTTGCGCGCGGGGTCGATGACCAGTTGCGGGCGGTTGGCGTATTCGGGCCGGGGCGTGATGCCGTACTCCGGCGGGAAGGCGTTCTCGTAGTACATATCCTGGAAGCCGATGAACTTGAGCATGTGCGCCGTGGCGTCGAGGATGGCCAGCTCGTCGCGGTCGATGAGCCCCAGCTCGCGGGCGCGCACCAGCCCCGCGAAGCATTCGCCGCCCTGGGTGCAGGCGATGTGCCCGTGGCGGTTGGCGTCGAGCATGCCCTCGACAATGGCCTGCTCCGTGACCTGGACCACCTGGAAGGCCCCGGGACCCCCGGCGGCGAGGTAGCGCTCGGCAAAATGGCGCACGCGCGGAAACGACACCGGGTTGCCGATCATGGCCGCCTGGGCCACGCTGGGCGTCACGGCCACGGGGCGGAACTCCCGCGCGCCCTCGGGCTGGTCGTAGTAGCGCCACACGGGGTCGGCGTGGTGCGACTGCACGCCGAACACGCGCGGCAGGGTCGCGATGACGCCCAGGTCGTAGAGCTTCAGGAACCCGCCCATGATGGCGGTGATATTGCCCGCGTTGCCGATGGGCACGAACACGCACTTGCCCGCCAGATCCCAGTCGTACCACTGGGCGACCTCGAAGGCGTAGGACTCCTGGCCCAGGATGCGCCAGGCGTTCTTGGAGTTCAACAGGGCCACCTGATAGTTGTCCGCCAGGTGTTCCACGACCTTCATGCAGTCGTCGAACACGCCCGGCACCTCCAGGACCACGGCCCCGCTGCCCAGGGGCTGGGCCAGCTGCTGCGGGGTGACCTTGCCCTGGGGCAGGATCACCGCGCTCTTCACGCCGCCGCCCACATAGGCCGCGTACAGCGCCGCCGCCGCCGAGGTGTCGCCCGTGCTGGCGCACACGGCCAGGATGTCGTCCGCGCCCGTGGTGCGGATGAGCTGGCGCAGGAAGCTGAAGGCGCAGGCCATGCCCCGGTCCTTGAAGCTGGCGCTGGGGTTCTGGCCGTCGTTCTTGAAGGCCATCCGCTGGCCGCCCAGGCGCGCCGACAGCGCGGGAGCGGACTCCACGATGGGCGTCTGGCCCTCGCCGAGGTAGACGATGTCGCCCTCCTCCAGCACCGGGGCCATCAGCTCATAGAAGCGGAACACCCCGCGCAGGGCGCTGCGCTTGGCGCCCATGCGCGCGTCGAAGACCTCGCGCCACGCCGCGCCGGAGGTCTGTTTCAGCGCGTCGAAGGCCGTGTCGCGCAGCAGGAAAACCCCGCCGCAGGTCGGGCAGGTGTAGTGCAGCTCGCCGATGCCGTAGGTGGCGCCGCAGCCCAGGCAGACGTATTCCATCCGGCCCCGGTGGGCCGGGAACTCGCAGTGACGCATAACGCTCCTTTGCGCCCGCGCGGGCGCGTCCCCCGGCGCCGCAGCGCCGCAGGGTTCAGCCGCCCCAGACGGGCGGCACGGCCAGGGACAGGATCACCGCCCCGAAGCCGATCTTGACGGTCATGCCGAAGAACTTGCCCCACATGGCGCCCATGGCCGCGCGCCTGGCCTCGGCCCAGTCGCGCCCGTTCATGCGCTCCACGATCAGGCAGCCGCCCCAGGCGCCAAACAGCGCCCCGGGCAGCGCCCCCAGCCCCAGCAGCAGCCCGGCCCCGAGGATGGCCCCGGCGATGGCGCCGATGATGCCGCCCACGTTGCCGCGCCCGGTGGCGCCGTATTTCTGCGCGCCCTTCAACTGGATGACGAATTCCAGCACCTCGGCCACGCCGGCCAGGGCCGCAAGGCCCAGGAAGAACCACCAGCTCATGTCCATGGCCGGGTGCGTGACCTTCCACAGCGCCAGCAGGGCCAGCACGATCCAGTTGGCAGGCAGGGACAGCACGTGCAGGCCCATGACGGCGATGCACAAAAGGATGAACAGCCCCGGGACGATCTGCGTCAGCTCCACCTAGCCCTCCCCGCGCTCGTCCAGGACGCGCTGGGCCTTGCCCTGGCTCTTGGGCAGGCTGTCGCTCTGCACCAGGTCCACCCGGGGCGTGACCAGCAACTCGTCGCGCAGCCGGGTCTGGATGCGCTTTTGCAGGCCGGAGAGCACGCGCATGTCTTCCACGAAATGCTCCTGGCGGATCTCCACCTTGACCCGGATCTGGTCGATGAAGCCTTCCTTCTCCAGGACGATCAGGTAGTTCTCGCCCACCTCGGGCATGGCCATGAGCACCTGCTCGATCTGCATCGGGTAGATGTTCACGCCCTTGATGATGATCATGTCATCGGCGCGGCCCTTGATGCGGTCCAGGCGCCGGTGGACGCGCCCGCAGGCGCAGGGCCCGGGCACGAAGCGGCTCAGGTCGCGCGTGCGGTAGCGCAGGATGGGCATGCCCTCGCGGGTCAGCGTGGTCATGACGATCTCGCCGACCTCGCCGTCGGGCACGGGCTCCAGGGTTTCGGGGTCCACGATCTCCACCAGGAAGGCGTCCTCCCAGACGTGCATCCCGCACTGGTGCGGGCATTCGAAGGCCACGCCCGGGCCGTTCATCTCCGACAGGCCGTAGGAGTTGAAGGCCCGCAGGTGCAGCATCTCCTCTATCTTGCGGCGGACCTCCTCGGTGTGCGGCTCGGCGCCGATCATGGCGACGCGCACGGGCCAGCGGGCCTTGTCCGCCGGGTCGATGCCCATCTGCTCCAGGGCCCCGGCAAAATACAGGGCGTAGGACGGGATGATATGCAGCACCGTGACGCCCATGTCGGTAATGAGCTTGATCTGGCGCGCGGTGTTGCCCGCCCCGGCGGGGATGGTCAGGCAGCCCAGGCGCTCGGAGCCGTAGTGGAACCCGAGCCCGCCGGTGAACAGCCCGTAGCCGGACATGTTCTGGAAGCGGTCGCCGGGGCGGACCCCGGCCATGTGCATGCAGCGGGCCATGAGCCCGGCCCAGGTGTCCACGTCGTTCTGGGTGTAGAAAATGACCGTGGGGTTGCCCGTGGTGCCGCTGGAGGCGTGCAGGCGCACCATGCGGTCCACCGGCTCGGTGAGCAGCCCGTAGGGATAGTTGTCGCGCAGGTCCTGCTTTGTGGTCAGCGGCAGGCGGCGCACGTCGGCCAGGGTGCGGATGGAGTCGGGGGTGACGCCCGCCAGGGCGCGGGCGTAGTGCGGGGAGCGGCGGGCGCGCTCCACGGCGCTGCGCAGGCGCACGAGCTGCACGGCGTCCAGCTCCTCGCGCGAGAGCCGTTCCGCCCGGTCGAAGACTTCCACGGTGTGCTCCGGTGTTGAAGGTTGCAAGGCCGGGGCAGGCTACTCCGCGCGGGGCTCGCGGGTCAAGTTGCGGAAGGCGGTGTACTCGTTGTCGAAGAACAGTTCCACCACGCCCGTGGGGCCGTTGCGGTGCTTGCCGACGATGACCTCGGCGATGTGGCGCTTGGGGTTGTCCTCGGCGGTGTTGTACACCGCGTCGCGGTACAGGAACATGATCAGGTCGGCGTCCTGCTCGATGGCTCCGGATTCGCGCAGGTCCGAGAGCTTGGGGCGCTTGTCCGTGCGCTCCTCGACTTTGCGGTTGAGCTGCGACAGGGCCATGACCGGCACGTGCAGCTCCTTGGCCAGGGCCTTCAAGGTCCGCGAAATTTCAGAAATTTCCTGCTCGCGCGAGTCGATGCGCCGCCCGGGGCGCATGAGCTGGAGGTAGTCCACGATGACCAACCCCAGGTCGTGCTCGGCCTTGAGGCGCCGGCAGCGCGCGCGCAGCTCCATGGTGGTGATGGCCGGGGTGTCGTCGATGAACAGCGGCGCGCGGGAGAGGTAGTCCCCGGCGTCGTAGAGCCGGGCCCAGTCCTCGTCGTCGAGGTAGCCGCGGCGCAGGCTGGCCAGGTTGACCCGGGCCCGGGTGCAGAGCATGCGCATCATGAGCTGCTCCATGCCCATTTCCAGGGAGAACACGGCGGTGGTCACGCCGTAGTCGGCGGCGGCGTTCAGGCCCACGTTGAGGGCAAACGAGGTCTTGCCCATGGCCGGGCGGCCCGCGACGATGATCAGGTCCGTGGGCTGGAGCCCGGCGGTGATCTCGTTCAGGTCGTAGAAGCCCGTGGGCACGCCGGTGACCTGCTCCTTGCGGTTGTACAGCTCGGTCAGCTTGTCGAAGACGTGCTGCAAGAGCTGCTTGGAGCCCATGAAGCCCTTGGTGGAGCGCTTCTCGGTGATGTCGAAGATGGCCTGCTCGGAGCGGTCGAGCAGTTCCTCCATGTCCAGGTGGCCCTCGAAGCAGGAGGCGATGATGTCCGAAGCGGTGGAGATGAGCTGGCGCTGCACGGACTTGTCACGCACGATGCGCGCGTGGTGCACGGCGTTGGAGGCCGCCACGGTGCTGCCCGCCAGTTCGGCGAGATACACCGCGCCGCCGACCTCGTCCAGGCGCCCGGCCTTTTCCAGCTCGTCCTGGGCGGTGAGCAGGTCCATGGGCCGGCTCTTGCGGAAGAGCTCGGAAAACGTCTCGAAGATGATCTGGTGGACGGGGGAGTAGAAATCGTCGGGGCCGAGGATGTCCACGAGGTCGTGGAACACCTCGTTCTTGAGGAAGACCCCCCCCAGAACCGCCTGTTCGGCTTCGAGGTTGTGGGGGGGGACCTTGCGCAGCAGGTCCGACGAGACCCGTTCCAGGGTCGCGCCGGAGTCGGCGGCGCCGCCCCCTTGGGGGCGGCGCGACCGTCTGTCGTTATTCAGCGGCCTGTTCCTCGGGCTGTCCTGCGTCATCGCTGGCGGCCTTTTCCTCGGCCCGGGCGGCGGCAGCAGCCTGGGCCTCCTCGGGGGTGATGGGCTGGCCCGGGACCCAGTCGTGGCTCACAACCGCCACGGACAGCACGGTCTCCACGTCGGGGTGCAGCTTCACGTCCAGGGAGTATTCGCCCAGGGCGCGGATGGGCTCGCCCAGCACGATCTTGCGGCGGTCCAGCTCGACGCCGCGCTCGGCCAGGGCCTCGACGATGCTCGCGGTGGACACGGAGCCGTACAGGCGCCCGCCCTCGCCAACGCGCACGCGCACGATGACGCGCTCGGCGGTCAGCTTGTCGGACAGCTCCTGGGCGGCGGCGCGCACGGAGTCCATCTTGGCCTGGAGCTTCTTGCGCTCCAGCTCGAAGGCCCGCAGGTTGCCCTCGGTGGCGGGCATGGCCAGGCCCTGGGGCACCAGGTAGTTGCGGCCAAAGCCGGGCTTGACGGTGACGACTTCGCCCAGGCGGCCAAGGTTATCCACATCGGCGCGGAGGATGAGTTTCATGGTCGACACCTCCTAGATGGTCCGCTTGCGCACGGCAGAGCTGTGGGTCGCGGTGTAGTAGAGCAGGGCCATCTGGCGGGCGAGCTTGATCGCCGAGGTCAGCGCGCGCTGGTGCTTGGCGCAGGTCCCGGTGATGCGCCGGGGGATGATCTTGCCGCGCTCGGCGATGAAGTCGCGCAGGATGTCCGGGCGCTTGTAGTCGATGGGCAGTTCCTTGTCGGCACAAAAACGGCAGAACTTGCGCCGGGGGGTGAATTTCTTGCGGAAAGCCATGCTACGCGACCTCCTCGACGTTCTCATCCAGCTTCACGGTGACGAACTTGAAGATGCCGTCGGCGATGCGGATGTTGCGCTCCAGCTCGGCGATCAGGGCGGCGGGGGCGTTGTACACCAGGCGGACGTAGTGCCCGCGGTCCATCTTGCGCACCGGGTAGGCCAGGTCGCGCATGCCCCAGTCGTCGGTCTCCACCAGCGTGCCGCCCTCGCGGGCGATGACGCCGGTCAGGGCGTCGAGCAGGCCCTGGCGCTCCTCCGCCGGAAGTTCCGGCGAGAGCAGCAGCAACGTTTCGAATTTCCTCATTGTCCTCTCCTTGCGGTCGTATGGCCCGCGCCCACCTGGGCACGAGCAAGGCGAAGCGGGGTTGTTATTCGTTTTCCCCCGGGCTGTCAAGGATGTATTCCCGGCGGTTCATGCCCAGCAGGCAGAGCACCTCGTAGCTGATGGTGCCCCACCACTGGGCCAGCTCCTCGCTGCGGATGGCGTTCGGCCCGGGGCCGCCCAGCAGCCAGACCCGGTCGCCCGCGCGGGCCTGGGGCACGTCGGTCACGTCCACGGCGGTCATCTGCATGCAGACCCGCCCCACCACCGGCGCGCGCAGCCCGTGCAGCAGCACCTGCCCCCGGTTGGACAGCGCGCGCGACCACGCGTCGGCGTAGCCCGCGCCGATGATGGCCACGCGCATGTCGCGCCCGGCGGTGAAGGTCCGCCCGTAGCTGATGGTCTCGCCCTTCTTGAGGTCATGGACCTGGTAGACGCGGGTCATGGTCTCCATGGCGGGCATAAGCGCCGCGCCCAGCTCCTGGCGCGCGGTGCCCCAGAAAGGGTTGGCGCCGTATAGGGCGATGCCCGGGCGCTGGAGGTCCAGGTGCAGCTCGGGGTAGGCCAGGATGGCCGCCGAGTTGGCCAGGGTGGCCTGCACGCGCAGCCCGCCCGCCCGCAGCACGGACACGGCGGCGGCGAACCGCGCGGCCTGCTCGCGCACGAAGGGCTCCTGCTGCGGCTCGTCGGCCACGGCCAGATGCGAGGCGGCCATGACCGCCTCGATGCCCGGCAGGCCAAGGACCGTTTCCAGCACGCGCCCGGCCTCGTCGGGCAAAAAGCCCAGGCGGCGCATGCCGGTGTCGAACTTCAGGGCCACGGGCACGCGCACGCCCGCGCGGCGCCCGGCCTCGGAAAGCTTCTCCAGCTGCTCACGCCGGGCGCAGAAGCAGACCACGCCCTTGCGCGCGGCGGCCTCGTAGTCCTCGGGCAGCTGCGGGCCCAGCAGCGCGATGACCCGCCCGGTGAACGAGGTGCGCCCCAGGTCCAGAGCCTCGCCCACGGTGCCCACGGCCAGGGTCCGCGCCCCGGCCCCGGCCAGGGCCTCGGCCACCACGGCCAGCCCGTGCCCGTAGGCGTCGGACTTGATCACCGCGCAGCCGTTGCCGCCCAGGGCGTTCATGACATTGAAGTTGTGGACGACCGCGCCGGGCCGCACCCGCGTGACGATATGATTGTATCCGATGGTCATGGCCGTGCTCCTTTGCCGCCGCCTGGCGGCGCAACGCGGCAAGATATACGGATTTTCCGCCGGGTCTTCCACTGTTCTTTTCGGCCCGGCTGTGGTAAGCAGGGCGGCATCGCCACACCGGCCACGCCGGTCCACGTCAGGAACCGAAGGCAGAGCATGACCGAACAGCATCCGCCCCGTCGCCAGAAATGCCCGGCGGCCTTTTGTTTTGCGGGCTTGGCCCTGGTGGCCGCCGTCCTGGCCCTGCTGGCCTGCACCTCCGCCCGCGCCGAAGGCGACGTGCTCGCCGAGCACCTCGAAGCCGAAGCCACGCAGGACACGCCCTGGCAGATCAGGGCCGACACCCTGGCCGCCCAGCACGACACCGAGGTGCTCCAGGCCGACGGCAACGTGCTGCTGACCCAGGGCGAAAACACCCTCAAGGCCGACCACGCCACCTACTACCGGGCCACGGGCTGGGTCCACCTCGTGGGCAACGTGGAAATCGACTGGTCCATGGACCGCCTGCGCGCCCAGGAGGCCGAGTTCGACCTCAAGAACAAGGTCGGCTGGCTGAAGAACGGCGAAATCTTCGTGGCCGAACCGCACCTCTACTTCAAGGGGGAGCGCATCGAAAAGCACGAGGGCGACCGCTACACCTTCGAGAACGCCCGCGTTTCGGCCTGCGACGAGCCCGGCGAGGCGTGGTCCATCGCCATGGAAGAGGGCGAGATCACCCTGGAGGGCTACGCCTGGCTGTGGCACCCCAAGTTCCTGGTGCGCGACCAGGCAACCTTCTATTCGCCCGTGGCCATCCTGCCCGTGAAAAGCAAACGCCAGTCCGGCCTGCTGCTGCCCGAATGGGGCCACAGCTCGCGCCACGGCGCCATGTACAATCAGCCCATCTACTGGGCCATCAGCGACGAGGCCGACGCAACCTTCTACGAGAACTGGATGAGCGAGCGCGGGCTGATGCAGGGCCTGGAGTTCCGCCACACGCCCAACACCGGCACCAAGGGCCTGTGGCGCATCGACTACCTGCACGACGCCATCCGCGAGCCCACCGAGGCCCAGGAGGACGGCCAGTTCAACGACGACGGGCTGGTGCGCCCCAATGCCGACCGCTACTGGATCCGCAGCAAGATCGACACGCACCTGCTCGACCCGCGCTGGAAGGCCAAGCTGGACATCGACTGGGTCTCGGACCAGAACTACCTGCGCGAATTCAAGGTCGGCAAGAGCGGCTTCACCCAGAGCCGCGAAGACTTCCTCAAGGAATTCTCGCGCGACATCGCCAACGCCGACGCCCTGGAGCGCGAGTCCGCCCTGATGCTGTCGCGCTCGTGGGACGCGGGCGGCGTGGTCGCCAAGACGGCCTGGACCCAGAACCTGGAATACCAGGGCGGCAACCGCGACCGTGACAGGAACCCCACGGCCCAGACCCTGCCCGAGTTGCACGCCTACCTGTGGAAGGACCGCGTGTTCTCCGGGCCCCTGGAATTCGAGGCCGAGGCGGGCACCACCCACTTCTGGCGCCAGTACGGCACCCAGGGCACCCGCATGGAGCTGCACCCCAAGGTCAGCCTGCCCGTGCAGGCGGGGAACGTGTCGGTCATCCCGACCCTGGGCATGCGCGAGACGGCCTACTTCGTGAGCAAATACGAGAACCATCCCGCGCCCAGCCACGACGACAGCCTCGCCACGCGCAACATGCCGACCATGAACGTCACGGCGTTCACCGAATACTACAAGGTCTTCGACCTGGCCGCCTCGCCCGAGGTTCCCGCCGCAGGCTCCGTTGCCCTGCTGCCCGGCGACAAGGGCGAGCCCGCCAAGGACAACAGCCGCTGGACCAAGATCCGCCACGCGGTGCAGCCCCGGGTGGACTACGACTGGGCGCCCTATGTCTCCCAGGCCAACAAGCCCTTCTTCGATGAGCTGGACCGCCTCGGCCCCCAGAACGAAATCACCTACTCGCTGACCAACATCCTGGACCGCAGGCGCGAGCGCATCGCCATGCGCCAGCTGCCCGACGCCCCGCTGGGCGAGGACGGCAAACCCCAGGGCGAGCCCTTCCTTGCCGTGGACTACCGCGAATTCCTGCGCCTGCGCCTGGAGCAGGGCTTCGACCTGCGCGAGGCCTCGCGCATCGAAGGCCGCAGGCAGTACCCGCGCCGCCCCTTCTCCGATGCCCTGGGCGAGCTGACCCTCTCGCCCGACGACTGGATTTCGCTGGTCAACCGCTCCTACTGGTCGCCCTACTCCGGCGACATCACCCGCCACGAGCACTTCGTGCGCGGCATCTGGCAGGACATGGCCATCGCCGAATTCGGCCTGGACTTCCAGGACGCCGTGGACACCTACAAGGACCGCAACCGCGCGCGCATCCGCCAGATCCGCTTCGGGCTGGACATCATCGCCTCGCGGCGCTGGTCCACGGGCTTCACCTACCGGGCGGACATGACCACCAACACCGACCTGGAGCAGACCTACTACGTCACCTACACCCACCAGTGCTGGGACATCACGGTCTACTACACCCACACCCCCTTCGAGGACCGCTTCGAGGCCCGGGTCCAGCTCCTGGGGCTGACCTTCTAGCCACGCCCGGCCCGGCTGCGGCGCGCGCCGCAGCCGGGGGCGCACGGGTCCGCCTTCCACCCCGGGACCCCGGCGCCCCCTGGCGCCCGCCCCGGCTTTGGGCTAGACTGGGCCCATGCCGCACCAGCCCGCCGCGCCCCGCCGCCCCATCCAGGTCCTGCCCCCCGAACTGCAAAACCAGATCGCCGCCGGCGAGGTGGTGGAGCGCCCGGCCTCCGTGCTCAAGGAGCTGGTGGAAAACAGCCTCGACGCCTGGGCCACCCAGGTGGACGTGAGCATCGACCAGGGCGGCCAGGGGTCCATCACCGTCACCGACGACGGCTTCGGCATGGACCCCGCCGAAATGGCCCTGGCCCTGACCCGCCACGCCACCAGCAAGATCGCGGACGTGCGCGAGCTGGAGTCCATCGCCAGCTTCGGCTTCCGGGGCGAGGCCCTGCCGTCCATCGCCTCGGTGTCGCGCCTGACGCTGACCTCCATCCCGCGCGGGGCCGCCGAGGGCTTCTGCATCGAGGTGGACTCCGGGCGCGAGGTGGCGCGCGGCCCGGCGGCGCTGCGCGCGGGCACGCGCATCGAGGTCCGCGACCTGTTCGTCAGCGTCCCGGCGCGGCTCAAATTCCTCAAATCCCCGGCCACCGAGGCCCGCCGCTGCCAGGACGCCCTGTTCCGCCTGGCCCTGGCCCGGCTGGACGTGGGCCTGCGGCTGGCCAGCGGCGGGCGCGAGGTCTTCGCCCTGCGCCCGGGGCAGACCCTGGCCGAGCGGCTGGCCGTGGCCTGGCCCCCGGCGGTGACGGCGGCGCTGCTGCCCTTCGATTTCGCGCGCGACGACTGCCGGGCCCACGGGCTGGCGGGCGACCCCCAGGCCGCCCAGGGCCGGGCCGACCGCATCCTGCTCTACGTCAATGGCCGCGCCGTGCAGGACCGGCTCATGCTGCGCGCCGTGCGCGAGGCGTACTCCGGGCGGCTGCTCGCGCGCGAGTACCCGCAGGCCGTGGTCTTCCTGGAGCTGCCCCCGGGCGCCACCGACGTCAACGTCCACCCCGCCAAGACCGAGGTCCGCTTCCGCGACGAATCCCTGGTCTTTTCCGTGGTCCGCCGGGCCATCGCCAGCGCCCTGGAGCGGCATATGGACGGCGCCCCGGGCTCCGGCACCGGGGTGCGCGAGGCCCTGCGCGGCGGGGCGGGCGCCCCGGACGCCCACGACGCCCTGCCCCCGCGTGCGGACGCCCGCCCGGGCTTCGACACCTGGCGCGAATACACGCGCACCGTGGCCCGCGAGGAGCGCCTGGGCTTCGGGCTGCCCCCGCGCCCGGCCCCGGCGGCCCCGGCGGCCGCCCGCGACTTCGCCGCCCCGGGCCGCCTGGCCGAACCCGGCCCGGGCCCGCGCCCGGGCGCCCCGGACCCCGCCCCGGCCCCGGCCCTGGACGACCTGGGCGGCGGCCCGGCCACCTACCTCGGGCAGCTGGCCGACACCTATCTCATCCTGCGCCACCACGACGGCACCCTCTCGCTGGTGGACCAGCACGCGGCCCACGAGCGCGTGCTCTACCACAGCTTCGAGCGGGCCCAGACGCGCGGCGACGCCCAGCCCCTGGCCGTGCCGCTGGATCTGCCCCTGCACCCCGCCGAGGCCGCGCGGCTGGACGAGCTGTGGGAGGGCCTGCGGACCCTGGGCTTCGGCCTGGAACGCCCGGCGCCGGAGCTGTTGCGCGTGGCGGCCATCCCGCCGCTGCTCACCGTGGCCCGCGCCAAGGACTACCTGCGCGCGGCGGTCAGCGGCCAGTCGCGCGACGTGCGCGACCTGTGGGCGCTCATGTCCTGCAAGGCGGCCATCAAGGCCGGGCAGGCCCTGGCGCGCGACGAGGCCCTGGCCCTGCTGGAGGCCTGGCGCGCCGTGCCCGGGCGCGACTACTGCCCCCATGGCCGCCCGGTGCGCATCGCCTGGACCCCCGCCGACCTGGAGCGGCTCTTCAAGCGCAAGGCCTAGGGGCGCGCAACAACGCGGCCCGGCCCCGCGCCCCGGGTTTTGCTTGCGCCAAAGCCGCGCCCGGGGCTATCATCGCCCGAAACCGGGAGGCCCATCCCCCCGCCACGAAAGGAGTTCCCCGTGCAGCTCAGCATCGAGATCGCAGGCTACAAGAACGAGGTGGTCGTCTCCGCCGTGCCGCGCACCTTCTTGTCCCGCGTGGCGCGCCACTGCTACGGCAAGAACAACACCCCCTACTTCGCGCACAACTGCTTCAAGGGCGTGCTCTATTTCGACGAGGAGCTGGCGCGCAAGTTCGCCCGCCAGGTGGGCTACGACTGGAACGGCTGGTGGGAGGAATGCAAGTTCCACCACCGCGCGGCCTACGTGTTCGAGGCCGGGATGCGCATCGTGGTGCGCGCGGGCGGGCAGGAGCAGACCGTCTACCCCTCGCAGGTCACCCACGCCGAGACGCCCGTGTCGCAGCACGCCCTGCTGCACAAGCTGGCCGAGGGCGAGGTGCTCATGTTCATGGGCTCCATCGACAGGGGCGCCCAGACCTTCCTGCTGGACGGCTTCGAGGGCGAGTTCGACCCCGCGCAGCTGATGGTGGCCATGGAAAGCTTCGCGGAGTTCGGCCACGAGGACAAGCTCATCACCGGCCTGACCTACGCAGGCCGCCCCCTGACCCCCGGCCACGATGACAGCAAGGGCAAGCGCATGATCGTCCCCGCCATGTTCGCCCCGGACGGCGCGGAAGTGGAGCTGGACGACCTGGTGGGCGAGGGTTGGGAGGAGCAGGAAAAGCTCTAGCACCGGCGCGCGGGCGGGTTCGGCAGCAAGGGCCGAGACAGAACCCCCACCCGGAATCCATGGCCTACGGGCCGCACCACGCTGCTCCAGCCCCCCAAAGGGGGGACACGCAAGCACGCAGCCCACGCCTGGGAGGAAAAAGCCATGCAACAAGCCAAGTTATTCCAAAAAGGGCAAAGCCAGGCGGTGCAACTGCCCAAGGATTTCCACTTCGAGGGCGACAGCGTGTCCATCAAGCGCATCGGACGGGCTGTGGTCCTCTTGCCCCGCGACAAGCCGTGGGAAACCCTCTTCGACTCCCTGGCCCAATTCTCGCCGGACTTCATGGACAAGCGCAACCAGCCGCACCCCGATATCCGTGAGGAATTCGAATGAAGGTCCTCCTGGATACGAATATCTGCATCTACATGATAAAGAACAGGCCGCCGGAAGTCCGCAAGCACTTTGAACAATTCGCTCCAGGGGATATTGCCATCTCCTCAATCACCGTTGCTGAACTGCACTACGGCGTCGAAAAGAGTGCCGCCAGGGAAAGGAACGCATCAGCTCTGGAAGCCTTCCTCCTGCCCTTGGAAATTGTGCCCTTTGATCTTGATTCCGCCCTTGCATACGGCAAGATCCGCGCCGACCTCGAAAAACGAGGGCGGCCCATCGGCGGAATGGACATGCTGCTCGCCGCCCAGGCCATGGCGCAGGGGTTCACGCTTATCACCCACAACCTGAAAGAGTTCACGCGAATCCCCGATTTGAAATGCGAAACATGGGTTGACTAGGCACGCAATCACTCAGCAATCCACGCCTCAACGCCCACCCAGGCCACAAAAAAGGCTCCCCCGCGCGGGGGAGCCTTTTTTGCGGCCTGGGCCTCGTGAGCCCCCCCCTACAAATACCGCTCCTCCCGCGCCAGATAGCCCTGCACGTAGTCCTTCGCGGCGTCTTCCAGGCTCGTGAACTGCACGGGGCAGCCGGTGGCGGCCAGTTTGGTCATTTCGGCCTGGGTGTAGTACTGGTACTTGCCGCGCAGTTGCTCGGGCATGTCGATGTATTCGATGGCCTCGGGCAGGCCCATGGCGGCGAAGACGCTGCGGGCGAGGTCGTTCCAGCTGCGGGCCCGGCCGGTGCCCACGTTGAACACGCCGCCGACCTCCGGGTGCATGAGCAGCCACCACATCACGTCCACGCAGTCCTTCACATAGACGAAATCGCGCATCTGGCCGCCGTCGGGGTAGTCGGGATGGTAGCTCTTGAAGAGCTTGAGCTTCCCGGTCTGGCCGATCTGCGTGTGCGCCTTGCAGATGACGCTCATCATGTCGCCCTTGTGGTACTCGTTTGGCCCGAAAACGTTGAAGAATTTGAGGCTGGCCAGGGAGCCGAGCACGCCCTCGCGCTGGGCCCAGAGGTCGAAGAGCTGCTTGGAATAGCCGTACATGTTCAGCGGGCGCAGCTCGCCCAGGCGGGCTTCATCGTCGGAGAAGCCGCGCGAGCCGTCGCCATAGGTCGCCGCCGATGAGGCGTTGATGAAGCGCGCGCCGTGCTCCAGGCACCACGCGGCCAGGGTCACGCTGTAGCGGTAGTTGTTCTCCATCAGGTAGTCGGCGTCCTGCTCGGTGGTCGAGGAGCAGGCGCCCATGTGCGTCACGCTGTCCACGCCAAAGGGCAGCTCGTCGTGCAGCACCATGTCCAGGAAGGTGTCCTTGTGCAGGTAGTCCGCATAGCGCAGGCTGACCAGGTTCTTCCAGCTCTCGGACGTGCCCAGCTCGTCCACGACCACGATGTCCGTGATGCCCATCTGGTTCAGTTTCCAGACAAAAGCGCTGCCGATGAACCCGGCGCCGCCGGTGACGATATGCATGGTGCGTTCCTTTGCGCGCGGGGCGCGGGGGTTGCGGGTTGGGGGGCGCGGGGCGGGCGGGGCCCGGGCCACGCCGGTGGGCCTGTCTTACCCTCCCCGGACGCGCAGGGCAAGCCAGCGCGGACCGCGCAAAGCCCCGGCGTGGGGTTTTGGCAAATTTGGCGAAACGCCCCACCCGCCCCTTGTCTTGGCGGCGGATATTTACTATTGCGCGAAGGCTGTACCCGGGCGGGTGCGCACGGCCCCGCCCCACCGCAACGGAGAACCGCACATGCTCGCCATCCTCGACTACAAGGCTGGAAACCAGACCTCGGTGCGCCGCGCCCTGGACTCCCTGGGCATCGCCTGCGAAATCACGGCGGACCCGCAACGCATCCGCGCCGCCTCGGGCCTCATCTTCCCCGGGGTGGGCGCCGCCGGGCAGGCCATGGGCCAGCTGCGCTCCAGCGGGCTGGACCACGCCCTGGCCGGGCATATCGCGGCGGGCAAGCCGCTCCTGGGCATCTGCGTGGGCTGCCAGATCATGCTCGACTACTGCCAGGAGAACGACACCGCCACCCTGGGCATCGTGCCCGGCGAGTGCCGCATGTTCAACCCCTCCTGGGCCGACGAGGACGGCGTGCCCATCCGCGTGCCGCACATGGGCTGGAACCGCGTGACCCTCAAGAACCCCGCCGAGCCGCTCTTCGCGGGCATCGACCCGGCTGCGGAGTTCTACTTCGTGCACAGCTACTACCCGGCCCCGGCGCCGCAGTACGTCCTGGGCACCACCAGCTACGGCATCGACTTCTGCTCGGTCCATGGCCGCGAAGGCCTGTGGGCCGTGCAGTTCCACCCCGAGAAGAGCGGCGGCCCGGGCCTGGCCCTGCTGGCCAACTTCGCCGCCTACTGCAAGGAGGCCGTCCGTGCTCAGTAAGCGCGTCATCCCCTGCCTGGACGTCCGCGACGGGCGCCTGACCAAGGGCATCAAGTTCAAGGACAACATCGACATCGGCGACCCCGTGGCCACGGCGCGCACCTACTACGAGGAGGGCGCCGACGAGCTGGTGTTCTACGACATCACCGCCTCCCACGAGGGCCGGGGCATCATGCTCAAGGTCGTGGAGCGCGTGGCCGAGCAGATCTTCATCCCCTTCTCCGTGGGCGGGGGCATCGGCACGGTGGAGCAAATGCGCGACGTGCTGCTGGCGGGCGCCGAGAAGGTCTCCATCAACTCCCCGGCGGTGAAGGACCCGGACCTCATCAGCCGGGGCGCGGCGGCCTTCGGCTCGCAGTGCATCGTGGTCGGCATGGACGTGCTGGCCGTGCCGCCTTCGGACACCTGCCCCTCGGGCTACGAGATCGTCATCCACGGCGGGCGCCAGCGCATGGGCCTGGACGCCGTCCAGTGGGCCAAGACCGCCGAGGCCCTGGGCGCGGGCGAGCTGTGCGTCAACTCCATCGACGCCGACGGCACCAAGGAAGGCTACGAGCTGAAGCTCACGCGCATGATCTGCGACGCGGTGTCCATCCCGGTCATCGCTTCGGGCGGCGCAGGCACCCCCGAGCACATGGCCGCCGCCTGCCAGCAGGGCCGCGCCAGCGCCGCGCTCATCGCCAGCATCGTCCACTACGGCGAATACTCCATCCGCGACTGCAAGAACGTCATGAAAGCCCACGGCGTCAAGGTCCGCGAGGTCTGGTAGGGTCGCGGGAGGGCGGCAGGGACGGGAGAAGGCGGGGCGACTGGAGGGGCGGAAAACCAGGCACCCCAGTGGTGCAACAGACCGCACCCCAAGCGCCCCCGCACAACGCGACGACACACAACAAGAGCCCCCGGAACCGAAGTTCCGGGGGCTCTTGTTGTGCTGTGGGGTGAGGCGGTGGGAGGTCAACGTCGCGGCCACAACGTTTGTGAGGAATGCGCCGCCCCGCCGCCATCCCGCCCCCCCCTACCTTGTGCCCAAGCGTGCGCAAGCCTTTTGGGCTTGAAGTTGACTAAAGTGGTAGGGTATAGTCCTGGAAAACGCGGCGCCAGGGGGCGGCGCGGCACCATCCAGAACCGGCGGGAGGCAGACACATGGGCACCATTCACGCGGTGTGCGTCAGTACGGTCAAGCACCAGCGCAAGGAGGAGGTCGGCAGCGTGGAGCTGCGCGAGGATTACGGGGTGGCGGGCGACGCCCACGGCGGCGGGGAGCGCCAGGTCAGCCTGCTGGCCATCGAGGGCATCCGCCGGATGCAGGAGAAGATGCCCTCCCTCGTGCCCGGCGACTTCGCCGAGAACCTGACCACCGAGGGCATCGCCGTGGAGCTGCTGCCCGTGGGCACGCGCCTAGCCGTGGGCGGCGCGGCGCTCCTCGAAATCACCCAGATCGGCAAGAAATGCCACAACAAATGCAACATCCACAAGACCGTGGGCGACTGCATCATGCCCCGCGAGGGCGTGTTCGCGCGGGTGCTGCGCGGCGGGGTGGTGCGCAAGGGCGACCCCATCCATGTCGTCAGCTAGCGCGCTGGCCACGGCCCGGCCCGGGCAGGCCGTGGGCCTGCATCCGACCCTCAAGCGCAGGAGCGGCGAGGTCTTCGCCTGCGACGACGAGCTGACCGTGGAGGAGCCGCTGGAAATCCATGTGGACGCCATGCCCTACGCCGTGACCATGCGCACGCCCGGCGACGACCTGGCCCTGGTGGCGGGGTTCTGCCTCGGCGAGGGCCTGGCGCGCCACGCGGGCGACCTGTTGCGCCTGGAGCACTGCCCCGCCGGGCACGACCGCGTGCTGGTGGACCTGCACCCCCAGGCCCGCACCCGCGCGCCGGGCAGCCGGGCGCGGCGCGATTTCGTGGCCCGCTCCAGCTGCGGGCTGTGCGGCAAGCAGAAAATGGACGACATCCACGCCGACCTGCCCCCGGTGCCGCCGGGCGGCAGCCTGCCCATGGACGCCCTGCTGCGCCTGGAAGCCGATTTCCGCACGCGCAGGCCGGTCTTCGCGCGCACCGGCTCCACGCATCAGGCGGCGGTGTATGACCGCCACGGCGCCTGCCTGGCCGCCGCCGAGGACGTGGGCCGCCACAACGCCCTGGACAAGGCCGCCGGGCGCGTGCTGCTGGACGGCACCCGGGAGCGCGCCTTCGCCGTGCTGGTCTCGTCGCGGCTGTCCTTCGAGATGGTCCTCAAGGCCGTGGCCCTGGGCGCGCGGGTGCTGGCGGGGGTCAGCGCCGCCACGACCCTGGCTGTGGACTTCGCCCAGGCCCGCAACCTGACCCTGGTGGGCTTCCTGCGCCCCGGCGGGATGAACGTCTACACCCACCGGGAGCGCGTGGCGCCCTGAGCCGCGCGCCCCGGCGCCAGCGCCCCGCCCCCGCCATGCGAAAAGCCCCCGCAGCGCAGTGCTGCGGGGGCTTTCGCATCGGCGCGGGGCCGGGGTCAGCGCCCGGGGGCGTCGTAGGTGCCGCTCCTGCCGCCGCTCTTGTGCAGCAGGCGGCAGTCGGTGATCACGATGTCCTTCTGCACGGCCTTGCACATGTCGTAGATGGTCAGCGCGGCGACCTGGGCGGCCACCAGGGCTTCCATCTCCACGCCCGTGGGGCCCGTGGTGCGCGCCTCGGCCTCGATGTGGATGGCCGCCTCGTCCTGCGCGGGCGTGAAGCGCACGTCCACATAGGACAGGGCCAGGGGGTGGCACATGGGGATGAGCGCGTGGGTCTGCTTGGCGGCCAGGATGCCCGCGACCTTGGCCGTGGCCAGGGCGTCGCCCTTGGGCAGGGCGTTTTCCTGAAGCAGGGCGAAGGTCGCCGCAGACAGGCGCACCGTGGTGCCCGCCAGGGCCACCCGGCGGGTATCGGCCTTGTGGCCCACGTCCACCATGCGCGCGTCGCCCGAGCCGTCGATATGCGTCAGACCGCCGCCGCGTCCGTTCCCGTGCTGTCCGCCCACGGCCTCACCCGCCCATGGCCTTGTCCACGGCCTTCTTGAAGAGGTTCTTCATCTTTTTGCCCACCTTGCCTTCCTCGATCTCGGCGAACTCGCGCAGCAGCTCTTCCTGGCGGCGCGACAGGCCCGTGGGCGTGGTCACGACGACCTCCACCAGCAGGTCGCCCATGCCGCCCCGGTTCACGAAGGGCAGGCCCAGGCCGCGCAGACGGAACACCGCCCCGCTCTGCGTGCCCTTGGGCACGGTCAGCTTCTCGGGCTCGTCCAGGGTGGGGATTTCCACGCTGGTGCCCAGGGCGGCGGACACCATGTCCACCTGGATGGTGTGCACCAGGTCCTGACCCTGGCGGCGGAAGGTCTTGTCCTCCTCCACGTAGAGCACCACGTAGAGGTCGCCGGGGGGGCCGCCGTGGATGCCGGGCTCGCCCTCGCCGCGCAGGCGCAGGCGCGAGCCGTTGTCCACCCCGGCGGGGATGTTCACCGCCAGTTCGCGGACCTGCTGCACGATGCCCGCGCCGCGGCACTCCGGGCACGGCTCGGCAATGACCTGGCCCTTGCCCCGGCACGAGGGGCACGGCGCGGCCACGCGGAAAAAGCCCTGGGACTGCACGATCTGCCCCGAGCCGCCGCAGTGGCGGCAGGTCTCGGGGCGGGTGCCCGGGGCGGCGCCGCTGCCGTTGCACTCGTGGCAGGGCACGTTGCGCGGCACCTTGATGGTCACGCTGTCGCCCTTGGCAGCCTGCCGGAAGGAGATGCGCAGGTTGTAGCGCAGGTCGGAGCCCTGGGTCGGGCGCGGCCCGCGCGAGGCGGCGCCGAAGCCGAACAGGTCGCCGAAGATGTCGGAAAAGGAGCTGAAAATGTCGTCGGCGTTGGAAAAGCCGTGGTACCCGTTGCCGCCCAGCCCTTCGTGCCCGAAGCGGTCATAGCGCGCGCGCTTGTCGGGGTCGCGCAGTACGTCGTAGGCTTCGGCGGCCTCCTTGAAGCGGGCCTCGGCCTCGGGGTCGTCAGGGTTGCGGTCGGGGTGGAACTCGAAGGCCTTCTTGCGATAGGCCCGCTTGACCTCGTCGTCCGAGGCGCCCCGCTCGACGCCCAGCACCTCGTAGTAGTCTGCCTTGGCCATGACCTACCCGATGCTCGAGGCGACACCGATCTCGCTGAGATCCTCCGAGGGCAGCACCTTTCCGGCGGCGATCTCGCGCAGGGAGGACACCACTTCCTTGTTCTTGCACGGCACCAGCGAATCGTAGCCCTCGCGGTACTGCTTCACGCGCTTGATGCCCATCTGCACGATGAGGAAGCGGTTGTTGACCTTCTCAAGACAATCTTCGACCGTGATTCTGGCCATGTGTGTCTCCCTTGAAAGCACTGCGGGCCCGGTGGTCCCGGGCGCCCTGGTTCGAGCCCGCCCCCGGCTGCGGGGGCAAGAGGCCCTTGAGATCTTTGTAGAACTGATCCGGGATGCGGTAGAACCCCTGCTGCGCCCCGTGCGACACCCAGCACCGCCCCGCGGGCAGGGCCGGGTCGATGTGAAACACGAACTCCCGCTTCTCGCCGCCGCGCAGGCCCAACTCCAGGCGCAACCGCTCGCGCGCGCCGGGGGGCGGCGTCTCCAGCGGCCCGAATTCGTACTGCAAGTCAGTAAGACGCCACAGGAGCATGTCAATCCCCGTCAGGGCGCCGGGGAGCCCCTGGACCCGCCAGCGCCTGCCGTCGCGCTCGGCGCGCAGCTCCTGGCCGGAAACCGAAAGCACCAGCCGATCGACCGCGCCCGGATCGAGGGCGGCCAACCGGCGGTCGGCGAACGAAAAAGCATTTCTGTCTACTTTGGCGACCTGCCCCGGGTCAAGCAGAAAGTAGGCCTCCTGGCGGCTGGAGAGCGCCGTCCAGGGCCCGGCGCCATCCGCCGGGGCGAACAGTTTCAGGGCGTGCTCCCCGGCGCCGCGCTGGCGCAGGGTCACCAGCAGGTCGGGCTCGCGGCCCGGGGCGGGGGCCTCGGGGGCGGGCCCCAGGGCCTGCAGGGTGCGCAGCTCGTGCAGCCACAGGTCCAGGGCCTCGGCCAGGGCGGGCTGCCCGGCGCGCTCGGCCGGGCGAACGAACGCGGGGCCCGCCGCGCCGCGGGCGATCTCCACCGCCTGGGAACCCCGCCCCAGGGTCACCGCCTCCACCTGCCCGGGATCGAAGTCCAGCAGCCGCAGGTCGAGGTAGTGCCCGGCGGGGCGGCCCAGCACCTGGGCATACTCCCGGGCCAGCAGGACGACCCCGCCGCCCCCGCGCCGGGCGAAGACCCCCGCGCCCTTGGCATCCGGCGCGCCGATTTCCAGGCGGTCGGCGTCGTTGATGGTCAGGCTGGCGGCAGATCCCAGGCCGGAGCGCTCCGGCCCGGGATCGTCCACCCGGGCCAGCGGCCGGTTGCGGGCCAGGAAATCCAGCAGCGCCTCCACCCGGACCGGATCGGCCAGGGGCTGCCCGGCGGCGCCGGGCACGCGCAGGGCCCAGCCCCCGCCCCGGGCCTCCAGGGCGTATTCCCCGGCAGGCCCGCTCACGGCGATGCGCACCACCTCGCCCGGGGCGTACTCCGGCCACGCCCCGCCAGGGCGGGACGGCTTCCTGCCCGGCAGGGCCAAAAGGGCCACAAGAGCCAGGGCGGCCACAAGAGCCAGGGCAGCGTGCTTCTTCATGGTCATTCCGTGGGGCAGGCCCGGGCGGGCGGTTCGTCGCGCCGGGTGGCGCGCGAGGACATGACTATGTCCACGCCTTCCGGGTGTCAAGGCGCGCGGCGCGCCTCGCGGCGGGCGGGGGGCGGTTGCGTCCGGCCCGGGTTTGCCGTACACAGGCCCCGGGTGCCCGCCGCCGCGCGGCCCCGCTCCGCACCATCCCGAACACACCCGCGAGGTCACAGAAAACGCCATGGCACAATGGGGAAAGCTCAACTACGCCCAGCAGCAATGCCTGGGGGCCGTGGGCAAACTGATGCAGCAGGCCGCAATGCTCGCCCCGGGGGCGCGCGTGGGCGTGGCCGCCTCGGGCGGGGTGGACAGCTGGCTCATGCTCCAGGTGCTGCTCATGCGCCAGCGCATCGTGCCCTTCCCCTTCGAGCTGATGGTGCTGCACGTGAACCCGGGATTCGACGCGGGCAACCACGCGCCCCTGGCCCAATGGTGCCGCGACAACGGCGTGGCCGCGCACATCGAGCTGACCGACCACGGCCCGCGCGCCCACTCCGAGGAGAACCTCAAGGCCTCGGCCTGCTTCTACTGCGCCCGGCTGCGGCGCAAGGCGCTGTTTGCCCTGTGCCGCACCTACGGGCTGACCCACCTCGCCCTGGCCCACACCGCCGACGACCTGGCCACCACATTCTTTATGAATCTTTTCGAAACGGGCAAGGTCCACGGCCTGGGCATGGCCGAGGACTTCTTCGGGGGGCGGCTCAAGGTCATCAGGCCGCTGCTTTATCTGGAGAAAAAGATCGTCATCAAAGCCGCCAAGGCCTTCGGCCTGCCCGTGTGGTCCAACCCCTGCCCCAGCGCCGGAGCCACCCGCCGATCCGACTGGGAAGCGTGGCTGGACGAGCACTACCGCCGCGCCCGGCACATCCGCCCCAACGTGCTCCAGGGCCTGCAGCGCTGGCAGCTTGACAGAACCGCCGGGAAGCAAGTAGGTCATGGTAGCTCTTCCGGAGGGATTCCCGGCCCGCAAAAATCCACGGCCTTTTCCGAGTGATGATTGGGAGGCGTATGCTTTTTCGAAAATACCACATCGTGGTCTTCAAGGATAACGAAGGGTGTTCCCGAAAGCTCCGCCTGCGGGGTTGGCTGCTGTTCGTCCTGGCGGGCCTGACTGCGGGGCTCATCGCCGGCAACGTCTATTTCTGGCGCACCTACTCCGGCTACTCGTCGGCCCAGACCGCCCTGGACGAGGCCCAGAAGACCGTCCAGGAACAGCGCACCCAGCTGCTGTCCCTGGCCTCCAAGATCAAGAATCTCGAAAAAGACCTCATGCGCATCCGCGACTTCGACTCCAAGCTGCGGGTGATGATCAACCTCGACCAGGAACGCGACGGCGGGACCTCCCTGGGCGGCAGCACGCCGTCCGACTTCTCCGAGAACTACCTGCCCATGCACCGCCAGGAACTGCTGGCGCGCAAGATGCACAACTTCCTGCACCAGCTGAACACCGACACGCAGATGGAGGAAGTGCGCCAGCAGCAGCTGATGCACGTCATCCGCGACAACCGCGAGCTGTGGGCCGCCACCCCGAGCATCTGGCCCACCCAGGGCTGGATTTCCTCCGATTTCGGCTACCGGACCTCGCCCTTCACCGGCAAGCGCGAGTTCCACAAGGGCCTGGACATCTCCGCGCCCCAGGGCACGCCCATCTACGCCCCGGCCAAGGGCGCCGTGACCTTCTCGGGGCGCGACGGCAGCTACGGCCTGGCCCTGACCGTCAACCACGGCTCGGGCATTGCCACCCGCTACGCCCACCTGCACTCCGCCGCCGTGAAGAGCGGCCAGAAGATCACCCGCGGCCAGCTCATCGGCTACGTGGGCAGCACGGGCCGCAGCACCGGGCCGCACCTGCACTACGAGGTGCGCCTGAACGGAGTCCCGGTGAACCCGATGCGCTATATCCTGAACTAGCCGGCCACCGGCACCACGAGCCCCCAGCCCTCTTGCCGGTTCGCCAACGCAAGAGGGCTTTCTCTTGGGCCCGGCCCGGCGCTCCCCTGCCCGGGAGCCCGAAGGGCCGCCAGGAGCCAGCCAGGAACCCACCATGACCCAACGCCCCGCCCCCCGCAGGAACACGCCATGTGCGGCATAGCCGGATACTGGAGCCCCACCCCGCCCCCGGGCGGGCATGAGCCGGTCCTCGAAGCCATGGCCCTGGCCATGGGCCACCGGGGCCCCGACGCCAGCGGCGGCTTTGCCGACCCCCAGGGCGGCCCGGCCCTGGCCCATGTGCGGCTGTCCATCCTCGACCTCTCCCCGGCGGGCGCCCAGCCCATGCACTCCGCCGACGGCCAGCTGACCATCAGCTACAACGGCGAGGTCTACAACTACGAGGCCGTGCGCCGCGAGCTGGAAGACCTGGGCCAGGCCCCGGCCTCGGGCTGGCGCGGCCACTCGGACACCGAGGTCATCCTGGAGGCCGTGCGCGCCTTCGGGCTGCACGGCGCCCTGTCGCGCTTCGTGGGCATGTTCGCCTTCGCCCTGTGGGACCGGCGCGACCGCTCCCTGACCCTGGTGCGCGACCGCCTGGGCATCAAGCCCCTGTACTACGGGTTCGCCGGGCCGAGCCTGCTTTTCGGCTCGGAATTCAAGCCCCTGCGCCGCCACCCGCACTGGACCGGCGGCGTGGACCCCGGCGCCCTGGGCCTGTTCCTGCAAACCCTCTACGTGCCCGAGCCGTGGAGCATCCACCCCGGCTTCCTCAAGCTGGAGCCCGGGCACAGCGTGCGCCTGACCGCCGCCGACCTGGCCGCGCGCACCCTGCCCGCGCCGCGGGCCTTCTGGTCCCTGGACGAAGCCGTGCGCCGGGGGCGCGAGGCGCCCTTCGCGGGCTCCGACGCCCAGGCCGTGGAGGCCCTGGAGGCCCTGCTCACCGACGCCGTGCGCCTGCGCACCGTGGCCGACGTGCCCCTGGGGGCCTTCCTCTCCGGCGGGGTGGATTCCTCCACCGTCACCGCCCTGCTGCAAAAAATCAGCACCCGCCCGGTGAAAACCTTCACCATCGGCTACGCCGAGGCCGGGTACGACGAGGCCGCCCACGCCGAGGCCGTGGCCGCGCACCTGGGCACCGAACACACCACCTTGCGCGTGAGCCCGGCCCAGGCCCGCGAGGTCATCCCCCTGCTGCCGCGCTTCTACGACGAGCCCTTTGCCGACGCCTCGCAGATTCCGACCTACCTCGTCTCGCGGCTGGCCCGCGAGCAGGTGGTGGTGGCCCTGTCGGGCGACGGCGGCGACGAACTGTTCGGCGGCTACAACCGCTACCTGCTGGCCCCCGCGCTGTGGGCCCGGGCCGTGCGCCTGCCCCGGGGCCTGCGCCGGGCCCTGGGCGCCCTGCTCGAAGGCCCGGGCGGCGGCGCCGTCAGCGCGGCCATCGAGGCCCTCCAGCGCCTGCGGCCCCCGGCCCGGCGCCAGCTCATCGTGCGCGACAAGCTGCACAAGCTGGCCGCCGCCCTGGGCGCGTCCTCGCGCGAGGCCTTCTTCCACGCCCTGGCCTCGTGCTGGGCCCACCCCGAGGCCGTGGCCCTGGGGGCGGCCCTGCCGCCCACGGCCTTCACCGACCCCGCCCGCTGGCCCGGCCAGCCGGACTACGCGGCCTGGATGATGGCCATGGACATGCGCACCTACCTGCCCGGCGACGTGCTGCACAAGGTGGACCGCGCGTCCATGGCCGTGGCCCTGGAAGCCCGCGTGCCGCTCATCGACCACCGCGTGGCCGAATTCGCCCTGACCCTGCCCCTGGCCATGAAGCTGCGCCAGGGGCGCGGCAAATGGCTGCTGCGCCAGGTACTTTACCGCCACGTGCCGCAGGAGATCTTCGACCGGCCCAAGCAGGGCTTCGGCGTGCCCATCGACCAGTGGCTGCGCGGCCCGCTGCGCGACTGGGCCCGGGGCCTGCTGGAGCCCGCGCGCCTCGCGCGCGAAGGGTTCCTGGCCCCCGCCCCCGTGGCCCGCGCCCTGGACGAGCACCTTTCGGGCCGCGCCAACCGCCAGTACCAGCTCTGGGCCGTGCTCATGTTCCAGGCCTGGCTGGAGGAGTACGGCTCGTGAGCGCGCCGCGCGTGCTGCTGGCCTCCCACGCCGGGGTCAACGTGGCCCTCATGCGCCGGGCCCTGGTGCGCCGCCTGCTGGCCGAAGGCGCCGAGGTCCACGTGGCCGTGCCGCGCGACGCGCACTTCGACGCCGTGGCCGCCCTGGGGGTCCGGGTCCACCCCTGGGCCATGGCCCGGGGCAGCCTGCGCCCGGGCGCGGCCCTGGCCTCGGTGGCCGCCCTGCGGGCCATCGTGGCCGCCGCGCGGCCTCAGGTGGTCCACGCCTTCACCCACCAGCCGAACATCTTCGCCCGGCTGGCCGTGGGCCGCGCCCGGCCATTGGTCAACTCCGTCACCGGGCTGGGGTCGAATTTCCTGGGCCAGGGCGCGGGCGGGGCGCTGCGCCGCGCGGTGTTCCACACCCTGTACCGCGCCACCCGCGCGCGCTGCGCGGCGCTGATCTTCCAGAACGACGACGACCGCGCCCATTTCGCGGCCCACGGGCTGATCGGCGCCGCGCCCGCGTTCATGGTCCGCGGCACGGGGGTGGACGTGGCCGCCCTGCGCCCCGGGGCCGAGGACGCGGCCCGGGTGACCGCAGCCCGCGCGGCCCTGGGCCTGGGCCCGGAGCATGTGGTGCTGACCCTGGCCGCGCGGCTCATCCGCGACAAGGGCGTGTTCGAATTTCTGGACGCCGCCCGGGCCCTGGCGGCGCGCCACCCCCGGGCGCGCTTCCTGCTCGTGGGCGAGCCCGACCCCGGCAACCCGACCTCGCTCTCCCCCGAGGCCATGGACGCCACGCGCGCCGACGGCGCCGTGGTCTTCGCGGGCTGGCGCGACGACATGCCGCTCATCTGGGCCCTGTCCGACGTGGCCGTGCTGCCCTCCTACCGCGAAGGGCTGCCCGTGAGCCTCCAGGAGGCCCTGGCCTGCGGGCTGCCCGTGGTCACCACCCAGGCCCCGGGCTGCCGCGAGATCGTCGCCCCCGGCGAAAACGGCCTGCTGGTGCCCGTGGGCGACGCCCCGGCCCTGGCCCGGGCCATGGCCACCCTGCTGGACGACCCGGCCCTGCGCCAGCGCATGGGTCAGGCGGGCCGCCGCCGCGCCGAGGCACTCTTCAACGCCGACACCCTGGCCGGGGAGATCGTCGCGGTCTACCGGCGCATCTGCAAGGAGTTCCCGTGAACACGGAACACATGGCCCTGTACGCGCGCATCCCGGCCTGGAAGCGCTGGATGGACGTGATCCTGGTGCTCGCCCTGGCCCCGCTGTGGCTGCCCCTGGCCGGACTGGTGGCCCTGGCGGTGCGCGCCCGGCTGGGCGCCCCGGCGGTCTTCCGCCAGCAGCGCGCGGGCCTGGGCGGACGACTCTTCACCATCTACAAGTTCCGGACCATGACCGACGAGCGCGACGCCTCGGGGGCGCTGCTGCCCGACGAGCGGCGCCTGCCGCGCTTCGGGCGCATCCTGCGCGCCACCAGCCTGGACGAGTTGCCCGAGCTGTGGAACGTGCTGACCGGGGACATGAGCCTGGTCGGCCCCAGGCCGCTGCTGCCCCAGTACCTGCCGCTGTATTCGCCCGAGCAGGCCCGGCGCCACGAAGCCCTGCCGGGCATCACCGGCTGGGCCCAGATCCACGGGCGCAACGCCATCACCTGGCCCGAGGTCTTCGCCCGCGACGTCTGGTACGTGGACAACATGAACCCCCTGCTGGACCTGGCCATCCTGGCCCGGACCGTGGGCGCCGTGTTCGCGCGCCGGGACGTCAACGAGCCCGGCGCCGCCACCCGCACCCCGTTCTCCGGAAACGGATAACCAGGCGTTGTCTGCGCCCGGGTTTTCGGATACACCCCCCGGCAGCGGCCCCGTCCCGGGGCCACGCAGCAAGGAGCGGACAATCGTGCACGACAGAATCTTCCTGTCCTCCCCGCACATGGGCGGCAGCGAACTGCGATACGTCGAACAGGCTTTTGCGGACAACTACATCGCCCCGGTCGGCCCGCACATCCCGGCCTTCGAGCAGGAGTTCGAGGCCGTCATCGGCCACGGGCACTGCGTGGCCGTGGCCTCGGGCACGGCGGCCCTGCATCTGGCCCTGCGCCTGGCGGGCGTGAGCCCGGGCGACGAGGTGCTCTGCTCGGACCTGACCTTCATCGCCTCGGCCTCGCCCATCGTCTACCTGGGCGCGCGCCCCACGTTCATCGACGCCGATCCCGCCACCTGGAACCTGGACCTCGAGGTGCTCGAAGCCCACCTCTCGGCCCGGCGCCGCGCGGGCGGGCCCATGCCGCGCGCTCTGGTGGTGGTGCACCTCTACGGCCAGCCCTGCGACATGGACGCCGTGGGCGCCATCTGCGCCGAGTACGGCGTGGCCGTGGTCGAAGACGCCGCCGAATCCCTGGGCGCCCTGCACCAGGGCCGCCAGACCGGCACCTTCTCCACCACGGCGGTGTTCAGCTTCAACGGCAACAAGATCATCACCTGCGGCGGCGGCGGCATGTTCGTCGCAAAGGACAAGGCCCTGGCGGATAAGGCCCGTTTCCTGTCCACCCAGGCCCGCGACGCCGCGCCGCACTACCAGCACTCCGAGCTGGGCTACAATTACCGCATGAGCAACATCCTGGCCGCCGTGGGCCGGGGGCAGATCGAGGTGCTGGCCGCGCGGGTGGAGCAGAAGCGCGCCCTGTTCGCGGGCTACGTGGAGCGCCTGGGCGCCCAGCCCTGGATCGAATTCATGCCCGAGGTGCCCACGGGCCGCGCCAACCGCTGGCTGACCTGCGCCCTGCTGGGCGACGACGCCGCCTCGGGCTACCGCATGCGCGAGGCCGTGCGTCTGGCCCTGGAAGAAGCCAACATCGAGTCGCGGCCCATCTGGAAGCCCATGCACATGCAGCCGGTCTTCGCCCAGGATGCCTTCGCGGGCCCCGGCGCCGACGAGGCGATGTTCGCCCGGGGCCTGTGCCTGCCCTCGGACACCAAGATGACCGAGGCCGACCTGGACCGTGTCTGCGAGCTGGTCGTCCGCGCGGCCAGGGGCTAGCCCGATGATCCACAGGCTGAAGTCGTACAACTTCTATGTCTTGCTGGTCATGGACGCCGCCCTGGTGCTGGCGGCCCACGGCCTGAGCTACCTGATCCGCTTCGAGGGCGCCCTGCCCGCCGAGCACGCCCAGCGCCTGCTCGACACCCTGGGCCCCCTGCTGGTGGTCAAGCTGCTGTGCTTCCTGGCCTTCGGGCTGTACCGGGGCATGTGGCGCTACACCAGCCTGTCCGACATGGCCAACATCGCCAAGGCCGCCTCGGCGGCCACGCTGCTCATCGTCGGCTACCTGGTGCTGTCGCGCAACTTCGCGGGCTATTCGCGCTCGGTGTTCGTGCTCGACTGGTTCTTCACCATGGCCTTCGTGGCCGGGCTGCGGGTGGGCATCCGCCTGTTCTACGGCATGGGCTTCGTGGACCTGCCCTCGGTCTTCAGGCGCCACTGCCCCGCCAGCGTGGCCACACGCTGCGTGGTCATCGGGGCGGGCAACTCCGCCGAGCGCCTGCTGCGCGACATCGGCGGCAACCCCCGGGCGGGCATCCAGGTGGCGGCCCTGTTCGATGACGACCCCGGCAAGCAGGGCCGCGAGCTGCACGGCGTGCCGGTCATCGGACCCGTGCGCGCCCTGGGGCGCTGGATGGAGTCCGACCAGTTCCGCGCCCGCGAGGCGCTCATCGCCATCTCCAACATCTCCGGCCCGGGCATGCGCGAGGTCATCGGCCACTGCGAGGCCTCGGGCCTGGCCTACCGGCGCATCCCCAGCCTGGCCGAGCTGGCCCAGGGCAAGGTCACGGTCAAGGACCTGCGCGACGTGGACTACAAGGACCTGCTGGGCCGCGAGCCCGTGCACCTGGACATGGAAGGCATCGCCGGCTACCTGCGCGGGCGCACGGTGCTGGTCACCGGGGCGGGCGGGTCCATCGGCTCGGAACTGTGCCGCCAGATCGTGGCCTTCGAGCCCGGGCGCCTGCTGCTGCTCGACGCCAGCGAGTCCAACCTCTACGCCATCCAGATGGAGATGGAGCACGAGCGCGGCTTCAAGCGCTACGAGGCCCTGCTGGGCTCCCTGCAGGACACGGACTGGACCGCCCACGTGCTCGACACCTACCGCCCCGAGGTCATCTTCCACGCCGCGGCCTACAAGCACGTGCCCATGCTGGAGGAAAACCCCTGGCAGGCCGTGCTCAACAACGTGCTGGCCACGCGCAACCTCGTGGAGGCCGCCGTGGCCCGGGGCGTGGAGCGGCTGCTGGTGGTCTCCACCGACAAGGCCGTGCGGCCCACCAATGTCATGGGCGCGTCCAAGCGCATCACCGAAAAGATCATGCAGGCCAACTGCGGACGCGGCACGCGGCTCATGGCCGTGCGCTTCGGCAACGTCATCGGCTCGGCGGGCTCGGTGATCCCGCTCTTCCGCCGCCAGATCGAGCGCGGCGGCCCGCTGACCATCACCCACCCCGAGGTCACCCGCTTCTTCATGACCACCGAGGAGGCCTGCCAGCTCATCCTCCAGGCCGGGAGCATGGGCGAGGGCGGCGAGATCTTCGTGCTCAAGATGGGCAAGCCCGTGCGCATCGCCGACATGGCCGCCGACCTGATCCGCCTCTCGGGCAAGGAGCCCGGGCGCGACATCGAGATCAAGTTCATCGGCCTGCGCCCCGGCGAAAAGCTCTACGAGGAGCTGATCACCGCCGACGAGGGCGTGGTGCCCACCGGGCACGAGCAGATCATGGTCCTGCGCAGCGAGGCCTGCGCCCACGCCGGGCTGGACGCCGCCCTGGAGGCCCTGCGCCGGGCCGCCGAGGCCCGCGACCACGCGCGCATCCGCCAACAACTTGTCGAGATCGTGCCCGAGTACGTGCCCGACCACAGCCACGACAGCAAGTAATCCCGGCCACTTGGGCGCCCACCGCCCCGGGGGCGCCCCTGGCCCGGCCTTTGCAACAGGCCGGGCATGGACCTGTTCACCTTCGCCCCCGCCCACGCCCTGAGCTTCCTGCTGACGCTCATCCGCGTCAGCCTGGTGCTCTTCGTGCTGCCCTTCTTCGGCGGGGAGACGGTGCCCAACGCGGTCAAGGCGGCGCTGTGCATCGTGCTGTCCTGGGCCCTGTGGCCCCACCTCTCCTTCCCCGGCGAACTGTTCCCCAAAAACCCCTGGCTCATCGGGCTGATGGTCCTTGGCGAAATGGCCATCGGGCTGTGCCTCATGCTCGTGGTGCGCTTCCTGTTCGCGGCGGTGCAGACGGGCGGGCAGCTCATCGGCTTCCAGATGGGCTTTTCCATGATCAACGTCATCGACCCGCTCACCGGGCAGCAGGTGGTCATCACCTCGCACTTCCTCTACATGACCACCCTGCTGACCTTCCTGGCCCTGGACGGGCACCTCTACCTGCTCCAGGGCCTGGCCGACAGCTTCACCCTGGTGCCCCCGGGCGGGGTGGTGCTCAGCGCGGCCCTGGGCCAGGGCCTGCTGGATCTGGCAGGCAGCATCTTCGTGCTGGCCATCAAGATCGCGGCCCCGGTGATGGCCGCGCTGTTCCTGGTGGACCTGGCCCTGGCCCTGGTGGGCCGCGCCGCGCCGCAGATGCACGTGCTGATCCTGGGCTTCCCCATCAAGATCGCCGTGGGCTTCTTCTTCCTGAGCATCCTGTTCACCACCCTGGCGCGCTACGTGGGCAACTTCATCATCGACATGGGCCCGACGTTCCGGGGCCTGCTCGGCACCATGGCCTGACCCGGGCCCCAAGGACGCAACCGTGGCCAAAGATCCCAGCAAAACAGAACGCGCAACGCCCAAGCGGCGCAAGAAGGCCCGCGAGGAGGGCAACGTCGCCAAGGGCATGGAGCTGCCCAAGGCCACGGTGCTGCTGGCGGGGCTGGCGGCCCTGCACCTGTTCATCGGGCTCATCGCCGGCGAGCTGCGCAAGATCTTCTCGCTGTTCCTCAACCGCGCGCCGGAAATGGAGCTGGGCACCGAGAGCGTCTACGCGCTGCTGCTGGACATGAGCGGCAGCCTGGCGCTGATGGTCCTGCCGCCCATGGCCCTCATGGGCGCCGTGGCCTTCCTGACCCAGCGCCTGCAGGTCGGCCCGCTGTGGACGACCAAGGTCTTCGAGCCCAAGTTCGCCAAGATGTTCAACGTGCCCGCCTCGCTCCAGCGCATGTTCTTCTCGCCCAAGACCGCCGTAAACCTGGTCAAGAACATGCTCATGGCCGTGGTCATCGGCATCGCCCCGGCCATCGTGCTGACCCAGGAGATCGAGAAGGCGGGCGGGCTGTTCTACGCCAACGCTGCGGGCGTGGCCTCCTACATCCTGGCCGCCGGGTCCAAGATGGTGCTCTACGCCCTGGTGCCCATGCTGCTCATCGCCATCGCCGATCTGCTCTACATGCGCTGGGACTACGAAGAGAACATCAAGATGAGCAAGGACGAGGTCAAGGACGAGCACAAGCAGCAGGAGGGCGACCCGGAGATCAAGCGCAAGCAGCGCGAGAAGATGATGCAGTCCATGGCCAAGCGCATGCTCCAGAACGTGCCCAAGGCCGACGTGGTGGTCACCAACCCCACGCACATCGCCGTGGCCCTGCAATACGACCCGCTGCAAAGCCCGGCGCCGCTGGTGCTGGCCAAGGGCGCCGACCACCTGGCCGAGAAGATCAAGGAGGTCGCCCGCGAAAACCGGGTGCCCATCCGCGAGAACGTCACCCTGGCACGGGCCTTGTATAAGAGCTGCGAAGTGGGCGACTCGATCCCCGAGGAACTCTTCCAGGCCGTGGCCCAGATCCTGGCCCAGGTCTACAAGATGAAGCGCAGACGGAACTGACGGCCCCCGGGAACCCCAGCCACAAGGTGTCAAAGCAATGGCTTCAAACAGCGGCGCGCTGAATCTCGATTACGGGCGCTTCGAAAAGCAGGGCGACGTCCTGCTGGCGACGGGCGTGGTCATCATCCTGTTCGTGATGCTCATCCCCCTGCCCACCATTTTTCTAGACATTCTTTTGACATTCTCCATCAGCCTGAGCCTGGTGGTCCTGGTCACGTCCATGTTCATGACCAGCCCCCTTGAATTCTCCATATTTCCCACGTTGTTGCTGGTAACGACCATGCTGCGCCTGGCCCTCAACGTGGCCTCCACGCGGCTCATCCTGCTCACCGGCGACACCGGCCCCGAGGCGGCAGGCAAGGTCATCCAGACCTTCGGCCAGTTCGTGGTCGGCGGCAACTACATCGTGGGCATGGTCATCTTCCTCATTCTTTTCGCGCTGAACAAGATGGTCATCGTCAACGGCACCACGCGCATCGCCGAGGTGGCCGCACGCTTCACCCTGGACAGCCTGCCCGGCAAGCAGATGGCCATCGAGGCCGACCTGAACGCCGGGCTCATCGACGAGAAGGAGGCCACCTCCCGGCGCCACGCCATCCGCAAGGAGGCCGACTTCTACGGCGCCATGGACGGCGCGGGCAAGTTCGTCTCCGGCGACGTGAAGGCCGGCATCCTCATCACGGCCATCAACCTCGTGGGCGGCATCCTCATCGGCACCCTGCAAAAGGGCATGAGCTGGTCCGACGCCGCCCAGACCTACACGCTTCTGACCATCGGCGACGGCCTGGTGGCCACCATCCCCTCGCTCATCGTCTCCACCAGCGCGGGCATCATCGTCTCGCGCGCGGCAGCCGAGGCGCGCATGGGCCAGGAGTTCCTGGCGCAGCTGACCTACCACACCCGAGCCCTCAAGCTCGTGTCGGTGATCCTGGTGGTCTTCTCCCTGGTGCCGGGCATGCCGACCCTGGTTTTCCTGGCCCTGTCGGGGCTGGTGTTCTTCATGTCCACCCTGTCGGCCCGCCACCGCGAGGCCCAGGGCGACCAGGCCCGGGCCAAGGCCCAGGCCCCGCAGACCCTGGACACCCCCGAGGAGGTCCAGACCCTGCTGCCCCTGGACATGCTGGAGCTGGAAGTCGGCTACGGGCTCATCCCCCTGGTGGACGAGGAGCAGGACGGCAACCTGCTGGCGCGCATCCGCTCCATCCGCCGCCAGTTCGCCCTGGACATGGGCGTGGTGGTGCCCTCGCTGCACCTGCGCGACAACCTCCAGCTCAAGCCCGGGCAGTACTCGGTGCTCATCAAGGGCAACCAGGTGGCCTCGGGCGAGATCATGGTGGACCACCACCTGGCCATGGACCCCGGCGACGCCAAGCACCGCATCCAGGGCATCGAGACCATGGAGCCCGCCTTCAACCTCCCGGCGCTGTGGATTCCCGAGGCCCAGAAAGAGGAGGCCATGCTCGCCGGGTACACGGTGGTCGATCCCTCCACGGTCATCGCCACGCACCTGACGGAAATCTTCAAGCGCAACCTGCACGAGTTCCTGGGCCGCCAGGAGGTGCAGGAGCTGCTGGACAACCTGGCCAAGCGCACCCCCAAGGCCGTGGAGGAGCTGGTGCCCGGCACCATGGACCTGGGCGCGGTGCAGAAGGTGCTGCAAAACCTGGTGCGCGAGCACATCTCCGTGCGCGACCTGCTCACCGTGGTGGAGACCCTGGGCGACTACGGCCGCACGGTGAAGGACACCGACCAGCTCACCGAGTACGTGCGCTCGCGCATGGGCCGCACCATCATCAAGCCCTACCTGGACTCCAAGGGCACCCTGCCCATCGTGACCCTGGCCCCGAAGATCGACAAGGCCTTCAGCGAGAACCTGCGCCAGACCGAGCACGGCGCCTACCTGGCCATGGACCCGGCCCTGGCCCAGCGGATCATCAGCCTCATCAACGACGCCGCCGAGCGCGCCGTGAACACCGACGGCCAGCCCGTGCTGCTGACCACCCCGGCGGTGCGCCCGCACATGGCACAGCTGCTGCATAGGTTCATCCCGAACCTGCCGGTCATCTCCCAGGCCGAGATTCCGGCGGACGTGAAGTTGCAGACCCTGGCCCACGTGGACATGCCCGGCAATGGCAACTGATTTGAGAGCGCAACCCACAGACCGCACGGACAGGCCCCATGCAGGTTAAGACGTTCACAGCCAAGGATGCCCAGGCCGCCATGGCCCGGGTCAAGGCCGAGCTGGGCGGCGACGCCGTGATCCTGGCCACCCGCAAGTGCGCCGAAGGCGGCAGGAGCTGGTGCGAGATCACCGCCGCCCTGGACTCCCCGCTGCCCCAGGCCGCGCCCGGCGACGACGCCCTGGCGGCCCCGGCCCCGGGCTGGGGCGAGTGGCACCGCGAGTGGGACCAGATCAAGGCCCACCTCACGGCGCTCATGCGCCCGCAGCTCGACCTGGGCGCCCTGGCCCCGCGCCAGCGCCAGGCCCTGGAGCACCTGGAGGCCGAGGGCGTGGGCGAGGGCGCCGTCATGGCCCTGGCCGCAGGTCTGCGCGCCGACCGCCAAGCCTCCATCCTGGCGCCCCTGGGCGCCATGGTCAGCGCCGTCCCCTTCGACGCGCGCCACTGGCCCCAGCGCCTGCACGCCGTGGCCGGGCCCAGCGGAGCGGGCAAGACCACGACCCTGTTGCGCCTGGCCCTGGCCTGCCAGCAGGCCCGCCCCGGGGCGCGCATCCTTATCGTCAACGCCGACGCCGCCCAGGCCAAGGGCCGGATGTTCCTCAAGCATTACGCCGAGCTGTCGGGCATCACCTTCCGCGAGGCCGCCAGCCCGCGCGAGCTGGCCGCCGTGCTCGCCGCCGGACAAAAGTTTGACAAGGTCTTCCTGGACCTGCCCCCCGTGGGCACGGGGCTGACCCTGGACGGCTACCTGAAGCTGCTCGGCCTGTCGGAGCGCGACGACCTGGCCGTGCATCTGGTGCTCTCGCCGCTGTACGCCGGCGCCCAGCTCTCCCGCTACCTGCGGGCCTACAAATCCCCGAAAACGGCGTCCCTCGTCTGGACGAAGCTCGACGAAGCCTGTAACTACGGGGACATCGTCAACGCCGCGTACGCTACGGGCCTGCCCGTGTCGGCCCTGTCCTTCGGGACGGGGCTGCGGGGCACCCTGGTGCCGGCCAAGGCGGTCATGCTCTGGAAGCTCCTGTTCAAGCACGAGCTGCCGCAAAGCCCCATCGAGGAAAAACGTGGCCGATACGCTCACTAGGGAAAGGCCCGCCCCCCGCGCAGGACGCGCCAAGGCCACACCGCAGGTCATCTCGGTGACCTCCGGCAAGGGTGGGGTCGGCAAGACGAACATCGCCGTGAACCTGGCCTGCCTGCTGGCCCGCGCGGGCAAGCGCGTGGTGCTGCTCGACGCCGACCTCGGCCTGGCCAACGTGGACGTGGTCCTCGGGCTGACGCCGGAGAAGAACCTCTTCCACCTCTTCCAGGAAGGGGCCGAGCTGGCCGACATCCTCCTGCCCACGCCCCACGGCTTCTCCATCCTGCCCGCCGCCTCGGGCGTGGGCGAGATGCTGGAGCTGCACACCGGGCAGAAGCTCGACCTGCTGGAATCCATGGACGCCCTGGAAGACACGGTGGACTTTCTCATCGTGGACACCGGCGCGGGCATCAACGAGAACGTGCTCTACTTCAACCTCGCCGTGCAGGAGCGGCTGCTGGTGCTCACCCCCGAGCCCACCTCGCTGACCGACGCCTACGCCCTGATCAAGGTGCTCAAGGCCGAGCACGACGTGGACCGCTTCCGCGTGCTCGTGAACATGGCCCGCACGCCCAAGGCCGCCCGCGAGGTCTACGCCAAGCTGCACGCCGCGTGCGACCATTTCCTGTCGGGCATCTCCCTGGACCTGGCGGGGGTGGTACCCTTCGACCCCGGGGTACGCGCGGCGGTGGTCCGCCAGATCCCGTTCACGGTGCTGGACCCGGACGGTCCGGCCTCCACAGCCCTGGCGGATGTCGCCAGGAAGGCAACCTCATGGAAGGGAACGGCACAGCTCGATGGAAACATTAAGTTTTTCTGGAAAAAGCTCCTCTTCCAGAACTGAGCCGTGGAAGCTCCTCGAAACCGGGGAGTGCCCGTGGGTCCAGTTCAGCCCCAGGGAGCAGGACGTCATCGTCCGCCACTTCGCCCCCAAGGTGAAGATCCTGGCCCTGCGCCTCAAGGGCAAGCTGCCCCAGCAGGTGGACCTGGGCGAGCTGATGTCCGCCGGAACCCTGGGGCTCATCGAGTGCCTGCGCAAATACAAGCCCGAGCTGAACATCAAATTCGAAACCTACGCGGAGAACCGCATCAAGGGCGCCATGCTCGACGAGCTGCGGCGCATGGACTGGTTCTCGCGCGGGCTGCGGGCCCGGGTGCGCCAACTCGAGGACGCCACCCTGACCCTGGAACGCCAGACCGGGCACAAGCCCACCCAGGAGGAGCTCATGCGCGAGACCGGCCTGTCGCGCAAGGACGTGGAGTCGGGCCTGGCCGCCCTGCAGAACCAGCTCTGCCTGAGCCTGGAAACCATCCAGGACCACTTCTCTGCCGAGAACGGGGCGCACAACGACAACGAGCCCTACCGCTCCGCGGCCATGCAGGATGTTGTTGACAAAATCGCCAAGCTGATAGACGAGTTGACCCTCCGCGAGAAACTGGTATTATCCCTCTATTACAGCGACGAGTTGAACATGCGGGAAACTGCGGAGGTCATGGGCATCACCGAGGGTCGGGTGTCCCAGCTCCACTCCCAGGCCCTCAAGAAGCTGCGACACAAATTCCGGGCCGCCTACGGCCTCGATTAGAGCGGGAGATTTTCATGGCTTACGACAAAAACATGCGCGTCCTCGTCGTGGACGACTTCTCGACCATGCGCCGGATCATCAAGAACATCCTGCGCCAGCTCGGCTTCAACAACATCGTCGAGGCCGACGACGGCAGCACGGCCTGGGAAGTCCTCAACAAGGACAAGATCGACTTCATCGTTTCGGACTGGAACATGCCCGAGATGCCGGGCATCGACCTGCTGCGCAAGGTGCGCGCCAGCGAGGAGTTCCAGCACATCCCGTTCCTGATGGTCACTGCCGAGGGCTTGCAGGAGAACATCATCGAGGCGGTCCAGGCCAAGGTGTCCAACTACATCGTCAAGCCCTTCACCGCCGAGACCCTGTCCCAGAAGATCGACAAGATCTTCGAGCGCAAGTAGCGGCCTCCGTAGGCGCCTTGCGCACCGGTGGTCCCCATGGTTCCCGACGCCAACATCGCGGACGGCCTCGCCGACAACGTCAAGGCTGAACTCGATGCCGAGGAACTGACCGCCAACCTCCCCAAGGAACAGCAAAAAGTCGAGCTGGACCTTGAGGATGCCCCGTTCCTTGAAGAAGAGGAGGAGGAAGAGGAGGAGCAGCCCCAGGAGCAGCCCGCCGCTCCTGTCGCCCTCGAATCCGCCGCCGACGGGCCCAAGCCGTGGTTCCGGCGCAAGGAGATCATCATCCCCGCCGGGGCCGGTGCCCTGGCCCTGCTCGTGCTGCTGCTGTGGCTTGTGCTGCGCGCCGCCCCCGAGCCCGAGGCCCCGGCGCCCGCGCCCGAAGAGCTGGCCACGCAGCCCGGGGACGAGCCGCTCCCCCCGCCCGCCGAAGAGGCGCAGCCCCAGGAGTACATGGTCACGCTGGCGCCCTTCTGGGTGGAACAGCGCGACGACAAGGGCGCGGTCCGCTTCCTGGTCTGCCAGTTCACCGCCGTCACCAACGACGAGAAGCTCTCGTTCGAGATAACCCAGAAGACCACCATCCTGCGCGATGCGGTTTTCTACTATCTCAAGAACAAGGACCTGACCTACCTGTCCGACAAGACCAACGTGGAGGCGCTCAAGACGGACCTGTTGTCCGTCATGAACCAGTACCTGAGCGTGGGCAGGCTGGAAACCATCCTGGTGGACCAGTATCTGGTGAAATAGATGCCTGCGACCATCAACCTCCCGGTCCTGCTGGCCCAGCTGCCGCACCTGGCCAAGCTGACCAGCGCCGAGCAGTCGGGGCCCGCCAACCAGGCGCGCTTTTCCGAGGCCCTGTCGCGCCAGCAGCAGGAGTTGGCCAAGGACCAGGTCCAGCAGATCGACAAGAAGGAAAAGACCGCCGTGGCCGACGAGCATGGCCGCGGCGGCGGCGCCCCCCCGCAGCCCCGCCGCGAGGCGCGCCGGAGGGCCGACGCCAAGGACGCCCCGGACGCCCAGGACGAGCCCCAGCCCAAGTCCCCCTGGGCCGGGAACATCATCAATCTCAAGATCTGAAACCCGGCCAGCCGCGCCCCAACCCCCAGGACCGCCGCATGTCCCCGTCCCTGCTCCTGCTCTTCCTGGTCAGCCTCACCGAGCTCGCGCTGCTGGTGGTGGTGCTGGTGTTCTTCCTGCGCCTGCGCCGCTCCGAGGCTCTGCTCGGCGCCCTCCAGGAAAAACAGGAACTGCTCCTGCGCAAGCTGCACTTCAACGCCGAGCTGGAGCAGGAGCTGGTGTCCACCTTCGCCAAGCGCCAGGAGGTGCTCGCCGGGCTGGACCAGCGCCTGCAGGACCGCGCCGCCGAGCTGGAAAAACTGCTGCGCCAGGCCGAGCAGGTCAGCCGCTCGCCGCGCTTTCTGCGCGAGGTGGTGCTCTCGGGCCACCGCCAGGGCAAGTCCGCCCAGGCCCTGGCCCTGGCCACCAGCCTGTCCGTGGACGAGGTCGAGCTGATCATCGGCCAGGCCGAGGGCTAGCTGGCCGTTGCCCCATTCCTTTATTCCAGGCCGTTCGACAATGGTGAACTGCAAGGCGCAAAAACAATCCAGGACCGCCGCGTGCCCGGACGGACGCGGGGGCCCGGCCTGGTTGCGCGCCGCAGCAGGTCGTCATTTCGGGGCGGCCCGCTAGGGGCCGGGCGCCATGCGCATCCAGGGCGACGGCGCGGGATCGGGCGGCGGCAGCCACGGCGGCGGCGACCGCCCCGGGGCCTTCCGCCGCAGGCACCGCCCCGGCGAGCGCCTTGCGGGCCGCGTGCTGCGCCGCGAGGCGCCCGGGCTGGCCTGGGTGGACATCCAGGGCCTGGAGCTGCTGGCCAGCATCGCCTCGGACCCCGCCCCCGGCACGGTGCTGCTCTTCGAGGTGCTGCGCACCGACCCCGACATCCTGCTGCGCGAGCTGCATGTGGCCCGCGCGGCGAACGACCCCCTGGGCCCGGCTGCCGACGCCTTCTGGGCGGCCCGCTCGCGGTTCGAGGCCCATGCGGGCGCCCTGCGCGAGGCCATGGCCGCCGCCGGGGCGGACCCTGCGGCCCGCCAGGCGGCCTTTGCCCGGGCCCTGGCCGCCGACCCCGGGCTGGACGCCCTGTTCCAGACCCTGGAGCAGGCCCGCGCCGCCGCCAGCGCCCTGACCGCCGCCCGGGGCGCAGGCAGCCTGGAATACCGCCCCTGGCTGCTGCCCTGGGCCCTGTCGGGCGAGATGCTCGTCGCCGCGCGGCCCGCTGCGGCTGGCGCCGCCGCCCTCGTGGAAACCACCTTCGCCTTCGCCGTGCCCGGCCCGGGCCAGTGCGAGCTGCGGCTTCTGGAAAGCCCGCCCCGGGCCAGCGCCCGGCTGCTGGCCGAGCACCCCGACCGCGCCCGCGACGTGCTGCGGGCCATGCAGGACGCGGGCTGGCCCGGGCCCGGGGCGCGCCTTTTCGCCCCCGCGCCCCTGCCTGCGGCGGCCCGGGCCGGAGTGCTGGCCCCGCTGCTGTGCGCCGCCTCCCTGGCCCGCCCGCGCCTGTCGCGCAGGGTCTGACCCGCGCACGCCTTGTGTTCCGCGTCCCGGGATGCTATGCGCGCCCTGTACGCCCCGGCGCCGGGGCCCACCTCCAGCCCGCCCGTGCCCATGCACCACCCCGACAGCCCGCCCATCACCGCCGACGCGCCCTGGCTCGCGCCCCTGGCCGGATTCTCCGACCTGCCCTTCCGCCTGCTGTGCCGTGAGCACGGCGCCGCCGTGGCCGTGACCGAGATGGTCAGCGCCAAGGGCCTGTGCCACGACAGCTCCGGCACCGCCGACCTGCTGGCGACCACCCCCGCCGACGCGCCCCTGGTGGTGCAGCTCTTCGGCTCGGAGCCGCAGTATATCGAGCGGGCCGTGGGCCTGTTGCTGGAGCGGGGCTTTGGCTGGTTCGACCTCAACGCGGGCTGCCCGGTGCGCAAGGTGGTCAAGACCGGGGCCGGGGCGGCCCTGCACAACGACCCCGACCTGCTGGTGGCCCTGGCCGGGCGCATGGCGGCCCTGGCCGGGCCGGGCCGCTGCGGGGTCAAACTGCGCCGGGGCTGGGCCGCCGGGCAGGACAACTACCTGGAGCTGGGCCGGCGCCTGGCCGACGCGGGCACGGCTTGGCTGGCCCTGCACCCGCGCCACGCCCGCCAGGGCTACTCCGGCGAGGCCGACTGGGCGTGCCTCGCGGCCCTGGCCCGGGCCGTGGACATACCGGTCATTGCCAGCGGCGACCTGTTCGACCCCGAGGCCGGGGCCCGCTGCGTGCGCGAAACCGGCGTGGCCGGGGTCATGTTCGCCCGGGGGGCGCTCTACGGGCCGTCCATCTTCGCGCGCTACCGGGCCCTGCTGGCCGGGCGCGAACTGCCCGCCCCCGCCCCGGCCGAGCTGGCGGCGACCATCCGCCGCCACGCCGCCCTGGCCCGCGAGCACCTGCGCGAGCGCCACGCCCTGCTCCAGATGCGCACCATCGTGCCGCGCTACGTGCGGCACATGCCCGGAGCCCGGGCCCTGCGCGCCCGGCTGGTCCAGTGCCGCACATGGGACGAGCTGGACGCGCTGGTATCCGCCTTTCTCCTGGACAGTTCCCCGCAATAGTTTCATATTGAACAGATTGCGTATTCCAAAAGCAGCACAAGGACCCGCAATGCGCGTCATTCTCGCCGAAACAGCCGGATTCTGCATGGGCGTCAGCCTGGCCCTGAAGCGCCTGGACGCCGTTCTCGAAGGCGCCGCTGGCGCCCCCATCTGCACCCTGGGGCCGATCATCCACAACCCCCAGGTTCTCGAAATGTACGAACAGCGCGGCGTGCAGCGCATCAACGGCCCCGGGGAGGCCCGGCCCGGGAGCACGGTCATCATCCGCGCCCACGGCGTGCCCGTGGGCGTCGAGCGGCTGCTCAAGGAGCGCGGGGTGGACATCGTGGACGCCACCTGCCCCAAGGTGAAAAAGGCCCAGCTGCTCATCGAGCGCCAGGCCCAGCGCGGGCGCACGCTGCTGCTCTACGGCGAGGAGAACCACCCCGAGGTGCAGGGCCTGCTGTCCTACGCCTCCACCAAGGCCCTGGTCTTCGACAGCCCCCAGGCCCTGGAAGGGCGCCTGGAGCGCGACCGCGAATACGTGCTCGCCGCCCAGACCACCCAGGACAAGGAAGTCTTCCGCCAGATCAAGGAATACGTCCAGGCCCGGACCTCGCGCCCCCTGCCCGTGCTGGAAACCATCTGCAACGCCACGCGCGTGCGCCAGGAGGAAGCCATCGCCATCGCCCGCAGGGTGGACCACATGGTGGTGGTCGGCGGCTACGAGAGCGGCAACACCCGCCGCCTGGCCAAGGTCGCCGCCGAACAGGGCGTGCCCTGCACCCATGTGGAGACCGCCGCCGAGCTGCGCAGCGCCGATTTCGAGGGTTGCACCACTGTCGGCTTGACAGCGGGCGCCTCCACCCATGATAAGACAATCGAGGAAGTACGCGCCCTGCTCGAGGCGCTCTAACCGGACCCGCGCGACCGGCAGGCCGCGACTGGAGGCTCCATGTCCCAGACCAACATCCTTCTCGAAGCCGGAACCAACGAGCTGGAGATCGTCGAATTCTACATCGACGAGGTCTCCCCCTCCGGGGCCTCCTACCAGGGCTACTACGGCGTCAACGTGGCCAAGGTGCTGGAGATCATCCGCAAGCCCAAGATCACCGAGATGCCCGAGGTCAACCACCCCTCGGTGCTCGGGGCCTTCAACCAGCGCTCGCACATCATCCCCCTGGTGGACCTGGCCCTGTGGCTGGGCAAAAGCCGCACCGAGGCCGACTCGCCCAAGGTCGTGGTCACCGAGTTCAACCAGGTCACCACCGCCTTCCTGGTCTCGGGCGTCACGCGCATCCACCGCATCAGCTGGGAGGAGGTCGAGCAGCCCAACCGCTACGTGTCCTCGCTGTCCAACAACTCCATCACCGGCGTGGTCAAGCTCGAAGGCCGCATCGTCTTCATCCTCGACCTGGAGAAGATCGTCGCCGACTTGAACCCCAGCCTGGGCCTGCGCCTGGACGAGACCATCGACTGGACCTCCACCCAGGGCTACAAGGCCCTGGTGGCCGACGACTCGGCCCTGGTGCGCGAAATGCTCAAGGACCTGCTGCAAAAGGCGGGCTTCGCGGTGGAGACCGTGGTCAACGGCCGCCTGGCCTGGGAACGCCTGGAACGCTTCCGCGACGCCGCCCAGGCCGAGGGCCGCCCCCTGTGGGACTACGTCAACGTCCTGGTCTCGGACATCGAAATGCCCAGCATGGACGGCCACAACCTCACCGTGCGCGTGCGCCAGGACCCCTTCCTGAAGAACCTGCCGGTGATCCTGTTCTCCTCGCTGATCACCGACAAGCTGCGCCACAAGGGCGACTCCGTGGGCGCCGACGAGCAGGTCTCCAAGCCCGAGGTCTCCCGCCTGGCCCTGCGGGCCCGCGAAATCATCGAACAGCGCATGGCCGCCGGGGGGGCGCCCGCCCAGGGCTGACCGCGGCCCGCCCCTGCCTCCGCCGCCATGCGCATCGCCCTGCTCCAGACCGACCCCACCGTGGGCGACCTGCCCGGCAACGCCGCCCTCATCGCCGAGGGCGTGCGCGCCGCTGCCGCCCAGGGGGCGGACCTGTGCCTGACCCCCGAGCTGGCCCTGCTGGGCTACCCTCCGCGCGACCTGCTGCTGGTGCCGTCCTTCGTGCAGGCCGCCGAGGCCCGCCTGACGGAGCTGGCCCGGGAGCTGGCCGCGCTGCCGCCCGTGCTGGTCGGCACGGCCTGGCCCACCCCCGGGGCGCCGGGGCGCCCGCTGTACAACGGCGCGGCGCTGCTGCGCGCCGGGCGCGTGCAGACCCGCTTCCCCAAGACCCTGCTGCCCACCTACGACGTGTTCGACGAGGACCGCTACTTCGAGCCCGGGCCCGGCCCGGGCTGCTTCGAGCTGGACGGGCGGCGCGTGGCCGTGACCATCTGCGAGGACCTGTGGAACGACTCCCAGTTCTGGGAGCAGCGGCGCTACCCCGGCGACCCCATGGGCGCCGTGGCCACCCTGGGCGCCGACGTGGTGGTCAACCTCTCGGCCTCGCCCTTCACCCTGGGCAAGCAGCAGGTGCGCCAGAAGATGCTCGGCCACCTGGCCGCCAAATACCGCGTGCCCGTGCTCTACGCCAACCAGGTCGGCGGCGCCGACGACCTCGTGTTCGCCGGGCGCAGCATGGCCTTCGGGCCGGACGGCGCCCTGCTGGCCCGGGCCCGGGCCTTCGAGCCGGACCTGCTGGTGGTGGACCTGGGCGCCGGCGGCGCCCCGCCCGCCCCCGGGCGCGTGGAGGCCGACGACTTCGCCCCGGAAAGCGAAGCCTGGCGCGCCCTGGTGCTGGGCACGCGCGACTACGCGCGCAAGTGCGGCTTCACGCGGGTGCTCCTGGGCCTGTCCGGCGGCATCGACTCGGCCCTGACCGCCGCCGTGGCCGCCGCCGCCCTGGGGCCGGACAACGTGCTGGGCGTGCTCATGCCCTCGCCGTGGTCCAGCCCCGGCAGCGTGGACGACTCCCTGGCCCTGGGCCGCAGCCTGGGCATCGAGACCATGACCCTGCCCATCGCCCCGCTCATGGCCGCCTTCGACGCCGCCCTGGCCCCGGCCTTCGCGGGCGCCGCGCCCGATGTGACCGAGGAGAACATCCAGGCCCGCATCCGCGGCAACCTGCTCATGGCCCTGTCCAACAAGCGCCGGGCCCTGCTGCTCACCACGGGCAACAAATCCGAGCTGGCCGTGGGCTACTGCACCATCTACGGCGACATGTCCGGCGGGCTGGCCGTGATTTCCGACGTGCCCAAGACCCTGGTCTTCCGCCTGTGCCGCTGGCTGAACGCCAGCCAGGGTCGCGAGGTCATCCCCGCGCCCATCATCACCAAGCCGCCCTCGGCGGAGCTGCGCCCCGGCCAGAAGGACGAGGACTCCCTGCCGCCCTACGACGTGCTGGACCCGATCCTGGAAGGACTGGTGGAGCGCCGCCAAAGCCCCGACGAGGTGGCCGCCCGGGGCTTCGATCCGGCCCAGGTCCGCCGCGTGGCCGCCCTGGTGGCCGGGGCGGAGTTCAAGCGCCGCCAGGCCGCCCCGGGCCTGAAGATCACCGACCGCGCCTTCGGCACCGGCTGGCGCATGCCCCTGGCCAGCCGCCTGCGCACCTGAGCCCCGGCAAGGGGACACCGGGACGCAGCGCCCAAACCCGGACAGCAGCAAGAGACACTCCAAAACTGCGGGCCCCCGCAACGGGCGCAGCCCCTGCCCGGTCACGGCTGCCGCCCCAGGCGGCCTGTCGGATGCCCAGGCCGTCTGGAAATGGTAGGCGGCAAGGCGGGGAAAAATCCAGGACACGCAGTGCATCCCGTCGCCACACGTGTTCAGGATGTTTGCACTGGCGCAGCAGATCGCCGCTTTGGGGTTGCCCGCTAGCGCAGGACCTTGATGCCCTTGGTCCGGCGGCTCCAGGTGAAGGCCACGCCCTGCATGGGCTCCTCCAGGCGCAGGGCCGCCCCGCCCATCTTGATGACCACCCCCGGATGGGCCGTGCCGCGCACGGTGATGCGCGCCGCGTCCACCGTTTCCATGAGCATCCGGGCCAGTTCGGCCAGGGCCTTGCCCACCTCGGCCACGCGCGCGGACAGCTCGCGGCGCACGGCCAGCACATGGTCCAGGGTTTCGCGCCGGGCCGGGGTCAGGGCCGCCAGTTGCTCGGGGGTCAGGCGGGCCAGCCCGGCGTCGATATGCGCCAAGCGCCGCTTGAGGGCGCGCTTTTCCTCCACCAGGGGCCGGGCCTCGGGCACATCCTGGGACAGGGCCAGCACCGTGGCCACCCCCAGGGTGGACCCGGCCTCGTCGGTCTCGATGCCGCGCCCGGCCACCACCGTGCCGCCCATGATCCGCCCACCCGGGCTGGTGACGCGCACCAGCCCGCCCGCGCGGACCATGAACCCCGCGTGCACGGTGCTGTGGGCGATGTAGCGCGCCACGGTCACATCGCCTCCGGCGGTGATGCCCGCGTTCTGGGCGAACAGCGCGCGCACGGAGCCCCCGGCGCGGATGCCGGGCCCCTCCTGGCTCGCCCTGGCGCCGGGCGCCTCGCCGGACATGGCGATGCCCCCGCCCACCACCACGTCGCCGCCGCAGTCGATGGCCGCGTCCTCCACGGTGCCGTCCACCAGCACGCTGTGCGGGGCGTACACGGCGAACCCTGCGCCCACGCCCCCGCGCACATGCACCGACCCCTCGCTGACCCGCACATGCCCCGTGGAGAGATCCACGTTGCCGGGCACCACCAGCAGGTCCGAAATTTCCAGATGATTGCGCAGGCGCAGCACCACACCCGTGGCCGTGGCGCGCAGCAGGGCGTCGTCGTCCGGGACAGGCTCCACGCCCCGGCCCAGGCGCAGGCCCAGGGGCTGCCCCTGGCGCGCGGGCACCACGGCGCCGAACACGTCCATCCCCGGCTCGCCCGGCGTGGGCGGATGGATGCGCGCGATGTCCTGGCCCGTCTCCACCACGGGGCTGAAGCCGCGCTCGCGGTAGTCCATGCGCCCCTGCTCGTCCATCTGCCCCAGGGTGCTCTTTTCGGCCACCAGCAGTTCCAGGGCCTCGTCTGTGCCGTGCTTGGGGGCCCGGCCTGCGGCCAGCGTGACCCCGGCCACGGGCCGCCCCGTGGCCCAGGCCTCGTCCAGGGCCCGGGCGATGGCCCCCAGGTCCACGCCCTGGACCACGCCCAGGCGCACCAGTTCCTCCTCCACCCGGCTCAGGGTGATGCGCTGGCCTGCGGCGTCGAAGCCGTGCAGGGTGCCCGTGACGGCCAGCCGGTCGTTGGAGACGACCAGCAGCGGCTCCACGCGCACCTGGCCCTCGTCGGCGCGCACCGTGCCCGCCACGGTGGCCATGAGCGTGCCGTCGGCCTCGCGACGGCACCCGGCGTCGCGGGGCAGCACCAACTCGCCCGGGGGCTCGTCGCCCGGCGGGGGCACGGGGGCTCCCAGCAGGTCGCGCCCGGGCCGGGCCTCGCGGGCCGGGTGCAGCCGGGCGAAGGCCATGTCCGGCATCACGGGCCGGGTCAGGTCCACCAGCGGCTCGAACACCGCGTCGCGGCCCGCCTCGGGCGCGCGGCCCCGGGCCAGGGGGACGGCGCGGGGGTCGCCGCCCGCCGCCAGCAGGGCCACCACGCGGTCCATGGCCTCGGGGTCAGCTTCGGCGGCAACACCCGCCTGACGCACGGCGCGACGCAGGGCGGCGGCGTCCAGGGGCCGCCCCTGGCCCCGGGCCGGGCTGTGGCACTCCACGGTCAGGGTCATGCGGTCGTCGGACAGGCGCAGGCCGACCACGGCGTCGCGGTCGGGGCCGCCGGGGTGCTCGGGGTCGGGCGGACAGGGCGGCAGGGTGGGGGAACGCTTGAAGACCATGGGGCTTCCGGTGCGCGCAATGCCCCGGGGCCGGGCGCGATTCCCAATGGCCCCAAGGGGATGGAGAACGTCTTACCCTCGTGGTAGCACCCCCGGGGCGGACCTGCAAAGGGAATCTCACCCCGCGCCCCGGACGACGGGCTGCCTCTCTCAGGAGCACTGGCGCCAATCCCAGTGGCGCCCCGCGCCCGGGTAGCCCGACCCCGCTTCCCCTGCCTCTCCGCCCGGCACGGGGCGAGGCCGGGTTGACCGTGCCAGGAGCCCCGCTCCCCCGGGGCTCCCCGCCCGATGCCACGGAGACGGCAAACGGCGGGTGGTCCACAGACCGCGCCCGGGAGGCACCGCCACAGACACAGGCCAGATGGTCAGGCCACACCCCTGGACCATCCGGAACAGACCGCTCCCCCTGCTTTTCTTCTCTTTTCCCGCTCAGGCGCATTGACAACAGGCCCGCGACGCAGTAGACAATACCATACCGTATGGTATTCAATAAAACAAAACCGCCGGGAAGAACCGCAACGCCTCGGATGCGTTGGCAGTCACGGCAACCGACAAAGGCCGACGGCGAGCGGTAGTCCCGGGGTGAAGGCCAAAAGCAAGCGATACGCCCAGGGCAAAAACCGCCGCCAAGCGGCACGCCCGGGGCGGAAGTCAAAGGCGAAAGGCGCGCCCGGAGCGAAGGCCGACGGCGATGCACAAGACGACAGCGGGGACGGGGAAGCGAAACATGCGGCGCGTAAAGGCCATTACCCCCAGGGTGCCGGGCCCTGCCAAAGGAAGCACGGCCCCCGTGGCCCCGGCGCCCCGCCGCAGCCGCGACGACCTGCTGGCCCAGGGTCTGGCCCTGCTGGCCGAGGGCGGCATCGACGCCCTGACCATCGACGCCCTGTGCGCGCGCATGGGCGCGACCAAGGGCTCCTTCTACCACCACTTCGCCGGGCGGGACGACTTCCTGCGCGCCCTGCTGGAACACTGGGCCGCGCTGCGGCCCGCACGCGCCTCCCGCGCCCGCAGCCCGCGGCGGCGCATGGAGGCCCTGCTGCCCGCGGCCCAGGGCCCCGAGGCCGCCATCCGCGCCTGGGCCATGCGCGACCCCACCGCCCGCGACTACCAGCGGCGCGTGGACGCCCGGCGCCTGGGCGAACTGGAGGCCCTGCTGGGCGAGGCCACGGGCGACCCCGCCCGGGCGGCCCTGCTGGCGCGCATGGGCTACGCGCTGCTGCTGGGCGCCCAGGCCCTGGCGCCGCCCGCGGGCCCCGCCCAGCGCGCGGCCATGCTCGACCTGCTCTGGAAGGAACTGTGCATCCGCCCGGCCCGGGGCCGCGGCAAGGAGGATTCATGACCGGCGAGATGTCCTGGACCGAAGTGAAACGCACCCTGGCCGGCGCGCGCTTCCGCGCCCTGGCCACCGTGGGCGAGGACGGCGTGCCCCAGGTCACGCCCATCGGCTCGGTGGTGCTCACCGCCGAGGGCCGGGGGTTCTATTTCGAGGACGATGCGGCGGTGCTGCCGGGCAGCCTGGAGCGCGCGGGCGAGGTGGCCATCCTGGCCGTGGGCGGCGCGGGGGGCTGGCTGCGGCGGCTGGTGCGCGGCGCCCTGCCGGGCGGCCCGGCCCTGCGGCTTCGGGTCCGCGCCGGACGGCGCCGGGCGGCCACCGGGGCCGAGCGGGCCCTGCGCCTGTCCGGGGCCGGGCTCCTGGGCCGGGGGGTGCGCTTCGTGCGCGAGTTCACCGTGCAGGGCGTAACCCCGGTGCACCTGGGGGCGCTGCTCAAGTAGCGCCTGCGCCCGCCGTTTCCCCGGGCCCGGCCAGGGGCACGCGCAGTACGGCCCGGGTGCCCGCCCCGGGCAGGAAGTCCAGGCTGCCGCGCATCTGGGCCGTGAGCCCGCCGAGGATGGTCATGCCCATGGACTGGGCCGTGTCGGGGTCCAGGTCCGTGGGCAGGCCCACGCCGTCGTCGGCCACCTCGGCCTCCAGCCAGCTGCCATCGGCCCGCAGGGCCACGCGCACCGTGCCGCCCTGCTCCGGAGGAAAGGCGTGCTTGAAGGCGTTGGTCAGCAATTCGGCCAGGGCCAGGCCCAGGAAGGTCGCCCGGTCCACCCCCAGCACCACACCGCCGCCATCGGTGTGCAGGGCGATGCCCCGGCGCTGGCCGTCGTAGGCGCCCAGCAATTCGCGGCCCAGGGTTTCCAGGTAGCGGCCCATGTCGATGCGCCCCTGGCCGTGCTCGCGGCCCAGGGCGTCGTGGACCAGCCCCAGGGCGCGGATGCGCCGGGCGCAGTCGGCCAGCCGGGCGCGGTCCTGCGGGTCGGCGAACTGGGCGGCCTGGAGCTCCACCAGCCCCACGGCGGTCTGCATGTTGTTCTTCACCCGGTGGTGCAGTTCGGAGAACAGCACGTCCTGCTCACGCAGCAGCGCCCGCAGCCGCGCGCGGTCCTCTTCGCGTGCGCGCAGCTCGCCGTGCAGCAGCACGAAAAGCAGCCCGGCGGTCACGCAGACGAAGAACGCGCCCTTGTAGGTCTGCACCAGGGCATGGGCGCGCGGGTCGGGCACCAGCAGGGCCACGGCCTGATCGGAAAAGACGATCCACAGCCCGGCGAACAGGGCGTACAGCGCAGTGATGCGCACGGCGGGCCACAGGAACGATGACGGCACGGCGTCTCCGGCGGCGGGTCGCAGGGGCGCGCCCCATGCGCGCCGCCCGGCCCAGGCCTGCATTCTAGCAAAAAAGCACGCGGCCCGCAGCCGGAAAACCGACGGCGGGCCACGGAAAACAGCAGGCCACGCCGCGCCTAGCAGATGCGCGGCAGCTGCTCGCCTTCGAGCATGTTCAGCAGGCGCTTGCCGCCCAGGGCCGTGCGCAGCACGACCTTGCCGGGGTTGGCCGCCGCGACCGTGCCCACGCGCCGCGCGCCCGCGCCCTTGGGGTCGGCGTGCAGCAGGGCCAGCGCGGCCTCGGCCTTGGCCTCGGGCAGGATGCAGATGAGCTTGCCCTCGTTGGCGAGATACAGCGGGTCCAGCCCCAGGAAGGCACAGCCCGAGCGCACGGCGGGAGTCACGGGAATGGCGCCCTCGTCCAGCTCGATGCCCACGCCGGACTGCCCGGCGATCTCGTTCAGGGTGGTGGCCAGCCCGCCGCGCGTGGGGTCGCGCAGCACATGGATGTCGCCCACCTCCAAAAGCAGCCGCTCGGTCAGGCCGTTGAGGGCCGTGCTGTCGGAGAGCACGGGGGTCTCGAAGGCCAGGCCCTCGCGCTGGGCCAGGATGGCCAGCCCGTGGTCGCCCATGGTCCCCGACACGAGCACCGCGTCGCCGGGCGCGGCGCGGTGGCCGCTGGGGTGCTCGGCCACGAGCATGGTGCCCACGCCGGTGGTGTTGATGAAGATCTTGTCGGCCATGCCCCGGGGCACGACCTTGGTGTCGCCGGTGACGATGCTCACCCCGGCGTCGCGCGCGGCCTGGCCCATGGCCTGCACGATGCGTTCGAGCTTCTCCAGCTCGAAGCCCTCCTCCAGGATGAAGGCGCACGACAGGTACAGCGGCCGCGCCCCGAGCATGGCCACGTCGTTCACCGTGCCGTGCACGGCCAGCGAGCCGATGTTGCCGCCCGGAAAGAACACCGGATCGACCACGAAGGAATCGGTGCTCATGGCCAGGGGGCCCTGGATGTCCAGGAAGGCCGCGTCGTCCATGCGCGCCAGCACGGGGTTGTCGAAGTGGCGCAAAAAGAGTTCGCTGATCAGCCGCTGCGAGGCCTTGCCGCCGCTGCCGTAGTCGAGAAGGATATGCGTGGCGTCCATTGTCTACATCTCCAACTGGTACTTGTAATAGGCGGCGCAGGAGCCCTCGGTGGAGACCATGCACGGCCCCACGGGCTTGGCCGGGGTGCAGGCCTTGGCGAACAGCGGGCAGCGGTCGGGGGTCAGCTTGCCGCGCAGCACATCGCCGCAGCGGCAGCCGGGGATGGGCTTGGCCTCGGCCATGGTCAGCCCCAGGGTCTTCTGGGCGTCGAAAGCCTCGTATTCGGGCCGCAGGGCCAGCCCCGAGCCGGGAATCATGCCGATGCCGCGCCACAGGGCATCGGCGGGCGTGAACACGGACTCCATCACCGCCACGGCCTTGGGGTTGCCCAGGTCCTGCACGGCGCGGCGGTAGAGATTGACCACCTCGGCCCGGCCCTCCTTGCGCTGGCGCACGATGTCCAGCAGCGATTGCAGGATGTCCAGCGGATCGAAACCGGTGATGGCCGCAGGCAGGTGGAAGTCCTCGGCGATGAAGCGGTAGGGCTCCAGGCCGATGATGGTCGAGACATGGCCGGGCATGACCAGGGCGTGCAGGTTCAGCTCCGGGTCGCCCAGCAGCGCGCGCAGGGCCGGGGGCACCAGCTTGTGGAAGGACAGCACCTGGAAGTTACCCACCCCCGCAGCGCGCGCGGCCTGGAGGGTCGCCGCCACGGTGGGCGCCGTGGTCTCGAAGCCGATGCCCAGGAAGACCACCGTGGCCTGCGGGTTTTCGCGGGCCAGGGTCAGGGCGTCGAAGGGCGAGTAGACCACCGCCACCCGCGCCCCCTGGGCCATGGCGTCCTTGAGGCAGGTGCCGCCGGGCCCGGGCACGCGCACCAGGTCGCCGAAGGTGGCCACGATGACCCCGTCGCGCCCGGCCAGGTCCATGTACATGCCCACCTCGCTCTCGTGGGTCACGCACACCGGGCAGCCCGGGCCGGACAGGTGGACCACCCCCGGGGGCAGCATGGAGCGCAGCCCGCTGCGGAAGATGGCTACCGTATGCGTGCCGCAGACTTCCATGAAGCGCAGCTCGCCGTCCAGCTCGCGGTGGATGGCGTCCAGCACAGCCTTGCAGAGTTCAGGATCACTGAATTTGTCGAATATGCTCACGTGCGCTCCCAGGTCCGGTCGCATCCGGTTGCAGGTTGGGCGCAGGCGGCCTGCGCGCCGGGGCGCTCCCGCCGGACCATCGCCCCGAGGCCCGGCCATACTACGAAAGCCGCCACGACCTCAAGGCCGACCCCTTTCTTTTTCACGGTGACGCTGGTAGAACCCTGGGCACCGGACGCACGGCGCGCCCGGCGTGCCCCCACAAGCCCCGGACCACGCGACGCATGACCCCCCAGCCCCAGCACGCCGCCCCCACAGGCCCCGCAGCCCGCCCCCACGGCGAACGGGCCGCGCAGGACCCGGCCCTGCTGGCTCCGGCCCTGCCCCCGGACCCCACGGAATTTCCCGTGCCGTCGGACGCCGAGTGCCGGGCCCACTGGGACCGCTGCGCCATGCCCGCGCACATCCGCGCCCACAGCGCCCTGGTGGGCGAGATCGCCTGGTCGCTGGCCGCGCGCGCCGAGGAGCGCGGCGTCATCGCCCCGGGCTGGGCCCGGGCCGTGCGCGCCTCGGGCCTCTTGCACGACCTGGCCAAATTCTACTGCGTGCAGCACGGCGGCGACCACGCCCAGCTCGGCGCAGCCTGGGTGCTGGCCTGCACGGGCAACCCGGCCCTGGCCCAGGGCGTGATGCACCACGTCTGGTGGCCCTACCCCATAGACCCCGCGCGTTATTTCCTGCCCCTGGCCGTACAGTACGCCGACAAGCGCGTGCGCCACGACACCGTGGTGTCCCTGGGCGCGCGCTATGCGGACCTCTTTGAACGCTACGGCAGAAACGAGACGGCCCGCGAGCGCATCGACGCCGCCTTCCGCCAGGGCCGGGCCGTGGAACACACCCTGAGCGAACTCCTGGAGGTCAAGCTCCATGCGTGTCCTTTTGATAGCGGGCGGCTGGTCGCCCGAACGTGAAGTCTCCCTGTCGGGAGCGCGGGGCATCCGCCGCTCCCTGGCCCGCCTGGGCCACGAGGTGGCGGACCTCGACCCCGTGGCGGACCTGGGCGGCCTGCTGGACGCCGCCCGCCGGGCCGACTTCGCCTTCATCAACCTGCACGGCGCCCCCGGCGAGGACGGGCTCATCCAGGCCATGCTCGACGTGGCGGGCTGCCCCTACCAGGGCTCGGGCCCGGCGGGCTCCTATCTGGCGCTGAACAAGAACGCCTCCAAGGCCGTCTTCCGCGACCGGGGCCTGCCCACGCCGGACTGGGAATTCGTCCCGCGCGACCCCGGGCCGGACTTCGCGCCCCGGCTGCCCTACCCCCTGTTCGCCAAGCCCAACACCGGCGGCTCCAGCGTCTGCGCCACCCGCGTGCGCGGCGGGGACGAGCTGCCCGCCGCCCTGGGGGCCATCTTCGCCTCGGGCTGCGAGGCCCTGCTGGAGCCCTACCTGCCCGGCGACGAGCTGACCTGCGGCGTGCTGGGCGACGAGGCCCTGCCCCTGGTGGCCATCCGCCCGGCGGGCGACGCCCCGTTCTTCGACTACGCCAGCAAGTACGAGGTCGGGCGCTGCGAGGAGATCTGCCCCGCGCCCGTGCCCCGGGAGCTCAGCGAGGAAATCCAGGCCATCACCCTGGCGGCCCACCGGGCCCTGGGCCTGTCCGGCTACAGCCGGGCGGATTTCCTGGTCCGCGACGGCAAGCCCCTGCTGCTGGAGATCAACACCCTGCCGGGCATGACGCCCACAAGCCTCCTGCCCCAGGAGGCCGCCGCCGTGGGCCTGGACTTCGACGCCCTCATCGCCCGGCTCATGGAGCTCGGGCTGGCGCGCGCGCGCGGGGAGGCCTGAGCCATGGGCCTGACCGGCAAATGCAAGGCCCTGCTCGGGCTGTACGACCTGCTCTGGCCCGTGGCCATCCCCGCCCTGTGGCTGGCCCCGCGCCTGCGCGAGGGCTTTTCCGAACGCCTGCTGCGCAACGCGCCCGACGGCTTCGTGGACGTGTGGATGCAGGCCGCCTCGGGCGGCGAGGCCTACCTGGTGCGCGAGCTGGCCCTGGCCCTGCCGCAGGCCCTGCCCGAAGAGCGGCCCCTGCGCATCCTGGCCACCACCAACACCAGCCAGGGCCGCGAGGTGCTTGCGCGCGCCGCCGCCGAGGTGGCCGAGCTGCGCCCCGGGGTCAGCCTCATTCCCGCCTACTGCCCCTTTGACCAGCCCGCCATCATGGCCCGGGCCATGGAGCACGCCAGCCCCCGGGTGCTGGTGCTCCTGGAGACGGAAATCTGGCCCGGGATGCTGGCCGCCGCGCGCGAATTCGACGTGCCCGTGATGCTGGTCAACGCGCGCATGAACACCCGCAGCCTGGCGGGCTATCTGTGCGCGGGGGCCCTCTTGCGCCAGCTCGCGCCCGAGCACGTCCTGGCCGTGTCCGACGACGCGGCCCTGCGCTTCTCCATCCTCTTCGGGGCCTCGCGGGTGGAGCGCATGCACAACATCAAGTTCGACCGCTTCCCGGCGCAGCCGCCCCGGGAGCCCGAGGGCGGGCCCGTGCGGGCGGTCATGGGCGACGGCACGCCCTGGGCCGTGTGGGCCTCGGTGCGCCAGCAGGAGGAGCCCGACGTGCTGGCCGCCCTGCGCGAGGTCCGCGCCGCCGAGCCCGGGGCCAGCCAGGCCGTCTTCCCGCGCCACATGCACAGGCTCGACTTTTGGCGCCAGGCGTTGTATGAGGCCGGGCTGTCGCCAATCATGCGCTCGGCCCTCGCGGCAGCGCCCGCGCCCGGCTCGGTGGTGGTGTGGGACACCTTCGGGGAGCTGGCCGGGGCCTACGAGTTCTGCACTGCGGCCTTCGTGGGCGGCAGCCTGCGCCCGCTGGGCGGGCAGAACTTCCTCGAACCCCTGGGCCACGGCGTGGTGCCCGCCATCGGCCCGCACTGGTCGAACTTCGCCTGGGTGGGCCGCGAAATCGTGGACCAGGGTCTGGTCATGGAAGTGCACGGCCCCCGGGAGCTGGCCCAGGCCATGCTCGGGGCCCTGCGCCGCCCCGCGGCGCGCGACGACGTGCGCGCCAGGGTCGCGGCCTACGTGGACGGCCGCCGGGGCGGAACCCGGCAGGCCGCCGAACGCATCGCAAGCTACCTCTAGAACGCCATGCCGCAACTGCCGCCCTGCTACGGAATCATCCCCGCGCGCTACGAATCGTCGCGCTTTCCGGGCAAGCCCCTGGCCGATATCCTGGGGCGGCCCATGTTCTGGCACGTCTATCAGCGCGCCATCCAGTGCCCGCTGCTGGGCCGCGTGGTCCTGGCCACCGACGACCACCGCATCTACAACGCCGCCTGCCGCTACAACGTGCCCGTGGTCATGACCGGGGCCGACCACGCCAGCGGCACCGACCGCGTGCTGGAGGCCGCCGAGCAGCTGGGCCTGCCCCAGGACGCCGTGGTGGCCAACATCCAGGGCGACGAGCCCCTGCTGGCCCCGGAAATGCTCACCGAGCTGCTGGAGCCCTTCGCCGACCCGGCCATGCGCGTGACCACCCTGGCCGCGCGCATCGACGCCGCCCAGGCCGCCAGCCCCGATCAGGTCAAGGTGGTCTGGACGAAGCGCGGCGGAGCCTTATATTTTTCCCGGGCGCCCATCCCGTACGACCGCGACGGCGTGCCCGGGGCCTTCTGGGGCCATGTGGGCCTGTACGCCTTCCGCATGGAGGCCCTGCGGCGCTTCGTGGCCCTGGGCCCCAGCGAGCTGGAAACGCGCGAGCGCCTGGAGCAATTGCGCCTGCTGGAAAACGACATCCCCATCTACGTGGTGCCCACCACCCACCGCACCTGCGGCGTGGACCGGCCCGAAGACGTGGACAAAGTCATAGCGAGACTCTCGGAGAACGCCTGATGAAAGCATTCCTGGCACTGGAAGACGGTACCTTTTTCGAGGGCCTCTCCTTCACCGGCAAGGGCAACGCCCAGGGCGAGGCCATCTTCAACACCGGCATGAGCGGCTATCAGGAAGTGCTCACCGACCCGTCCTACGCGGGCCAGATGGTGTGCATGACCTACCCGCTCATCGGCAACTACGGCGTGAACCTCGACGACGTGGAATCCAGCCGGGTGTGGGTCGAGGCCTTCATCGTCAAGGAATGCTGCAAGGCGCCCAGCAACTGGCGCGCGAACAAGAGCCTGCCCGATTACCTGGCCGAGCACGGCGTCATGGGCATCGAGGGCATCGACACCCGCGCGCTCACGCGCCATCTGCGCATCCACGGCGCCCAGCGCGCCGTCATCAGCACCGACGACGCCACCCCCGCCGAGCTGGTGGAGCGCGCCCGGGCCATCCCGTCCATGGAAGGCCAGGACCTGGCCTCGCGCGTCTCGCCCGCCGAGCCGTACGTCTGGACCGGCACCCAGCCCGCCCCGGCCGCCATCACGGACGGCAGGCACCAGTGGCGCGGCACCGGGCCCAAGGTCGTGGTCTACGATTTCGGCATCAAGTGGAACATCCTGCGCCTGCTGGCGGAGCAGGGCTTCGACATCCTGGCGGTGCCCGCCGGAACGTCCGCGGCCCAGGTCAAGGCCCTGGCGCCCGACGCGGTGTTTCTCTCCAACGGCCCCGGCGACCCGGCGGCCATCGAGGGCGTGGTGGAGGCCGTGGCCGAGCTGGCGGAGCGCTACCCCACGGCGGGCATCTGCCTGGGCCACCAGATCCTCGGCCTGGCCCTGGGCGGCAGGACCTACAAGCTCAAGTTCGGCCACCACGGCCTGAACCACCCGGTCAAGGACCTGACCACCGGGCGCATCGAAATTTCCTCGCAGAACCACGGTTTCTGCGTGGACATCGCCAGCCTGAAGGACGTGGAGATCACCCACGTGAACCTGAACGACCAGACCCTGGAAGGCTTCCACCATACCAAGAAGCCCATCCTGGCCATCCAGCACCACCCCGAGGCCAGCCCCGGGCCCCACGACAGCCGCTACTTCTTCCACCGCTTCCGGGAGATGGTCCGCCAGCACGCAGGCATCTAGACTTTACGCCCCGAAAGAGGCAATACTCCTGGCACTGCATTGCCGGGCCGTGAGCGGACGCGGCCCGCGCAACGCCGCCAAACAGCGGGAGGGGCACACTGCATGTCCAGCGAGCTCATCAAAGCCAGGTCAAAAATATCCAGCATCAAGAGCTACCTGAAGCAGGACAAGCTCTTCCCGGCCATTGTTTCCCTGCACGAAGCCATCGGCATCATCGTGCGCACCCCGCTCATCAAGCACGAAAAGGACGAGTTCGCCCGCAGCCTGGACAGCGCCCTGGATCTGTTGAACAACGACCCGGGGTTCCGCAAGATCTGCCCCATGGTCCTCAAGCACACCGAGGGCCAGGAAAAGGAGCTGCTGACCACCCTCAAGGAGCTGCTGGACGACCTGCAGGGCTCGGCCGTGGCCGAGGCCCAGCAGATGCTCCAGGCCCTGGATGACACCAAGCGCCTGCAACTGGCCCGGGGCGGGGAGCTGCTGGCCCAGGGCAAGATCAAGGACGCCAAGTTCGTCTTCAACAAGCTCGTCCTGCAATTCCCCGACGACACGGACCTCAAGTACGAGATCTCGGAGCTGTTCCTGCGCCACGAGCGCAACAAGGAAGCCCTGCAATGGCTCACCGAGGCCCTCAAGGACTTCCCCGAGTCCGCCCACCTCTACAACCGCGTGGGCATGGTCCTGCGCAAGATGGGCGAGTTCGAGATGAGCGAGAAGTACTATATGAAGGCCGTGCGCCTTTCCAAGGACGACGCGGGCCTGTTCTTCAACATCGGCAGGCTGTACATCGACTGGGAGCGCTGGGAAAAGGTGGACGAAATGGCCACCCGCGCCCTGGAGATCAACGACAGATTCACCGAGGCCCGCAAGATGCGCGCCTTCGCCACCAAGAAGCTCAAGAAGACCGAAGAGCAGGCCTGATTCCGCCCGCGCCGCCGCCACAGACGGGACGAAGGGAGCCCGGGGCGGGGCCGGCCCCCTGACGCAGCATGCTGTCCCTGTTGCGTGAACCGGCAGCCCGGGGCGGAAGCCCGGCCCCTGCGCCGGTTCCGGCCCCGGCCCGGCGGGCCGACGCGTTTTCCCCCACCCCAGCCCTGCGTGAGGCCCCATGCCCGACCAGCCCCTGCGTTGCGACGTGCTCGTGCTCGGGGCCGGGCTGGCGGGCCTGCGCGCCGCCTGGGCCGCCGCCGAGGCCGCGCCCGGCGCGCGGGTGCTGCTGGCCGCGCCCCTGGCCGGGCCCTCGGGCTCGGCCCTGGCCAACGTCAACGCCCGCCTGGGCGTGCTGGCCCCGCCCGCCGACGCCCAGCGCGAGGCCCTGGCGGCGCGCATCCTGGCCCTGGCCGCCCCGGGCCGGGCCGATCCCGCCCTCGTTGCCGCCCTGCTGGAAGACGCCCCCGCGCGGGTGGCCGAGCTGGCCGCCCTGGGCGTGCCCATGGAGCGCACGCAGGGCGGCGCCCTGCGCCTGCACCCGGCCTGCTTCGCCCAGGACCACGCCTGCGCCGCCCTGCTCACCGAGCTGCCCCGGGCCCATGCCCTGCTGGCGGCCCGCGCCCGGGCCCTGGGCGCGGCAACACTGCCCGGGCTGGCCGCCACGCGGCTGCTTGCGGGCCCGGACGGCGCGGCCTGCGGGGCCCTGCTCACGCGCTTGGCCGACGGCGCACCCGTGGCCGTGGCGGCCCGGGCCGTGGTCGCCGCCCTGGGCGGCCCGGCGGGGCTGTTCGGCGCCACCCTGGCCGGGCCCGGGAGCCTGGGCCTGGGCCCGGGGCTGCTGGACGGCACCGGGGCGGCCCTGGCCCACTGCGGCTGCGTGCAGTTTTTCTGGAGCGAGGTGCCCGGCGGGGCGTTCTTCCGCGTCCACACCCTGGCCGCGCCCGGGGCCGGGCTGCGCGGGCCGGGCGGCGCCGTGCGGCCCCTGCCGCCGGAACTGGCGGCCCACGCGGCCGCGCGCGCCACGCACTGCCCGGCCTCCTGGGGCCTGCCCGACGCGGCCCTGGACCGCTTCCTGGCCGCCCGCCTGGACGAGGCCGGAACCCTGGCCGTGGCCCTGGCCGATGGCCGGGCCACGCGCATCGCGCCCTGGGCCCACAGCGGCAACGGCGGCGCCCTGGTGAACCCGCACGGCGCCACCACGGTGCCGGGGCTGTTCGCCGCCGGGGAGTGCGCCACGGGCATGCACGGCGCCGACCGCGTGGGCGGGGCCATGGTCGCCGCCGCCCTG